>JBDLSS010000386.1:0-6595 GCA_039799345.1 Pseudomonadota bacterium | reverse complement strand
GGACAACGGCGCGTACAAATATCACCCATAATCATAAAAGTCGCGGTGCCGCCCGAAAAACATTCATTCAAATTTGGGCACGCGGCTTCTTCACAAACCGTGTGCAAACGGTGCTCGCGCAACACCTGTTTCAAATCGCTGACCGCAGAACCCGACGGCACTTTAATCCGTATCCACTCGGGTTTAGGCGCGGCTTTGGCATCGCTGGGAATGATTTTAATCGGAATGCGTGCGGTTTTTTCAGCACCGCGTTGTGCTTCGCCCACTTTGAGAGAGGATGAGGGTTTATTCATAAAATTTAGCTCGATAAAGATAAATAAAAATCAGGAGTTAGCTACGCAAGTTTTTAAAAAATGCGTGATATTTTAGTCGAGTGCATCGACATCGAGAAGACTCCACGCGCCTTCATGATAATATTCCAAGGGACGATATTCAGTTTTATAATTCATTTTGCGGCATTCTTTAATAAAATAGCCCAGATAAACATAATTCATGCCGTGCCGTGTGGCTTCATGAATTTCCCACAAAATCGCAAATACACCAAGGCTACGCTGCGGATAATCGGGATCGAAAAAAGTATAAATTGCAGAAAAAGCATCTTCATAAATATCGACCACAGCAACGGCAACTAATTGTTCTTTTAGATGAAATTCATAAAAAATGGTATTTGCCCACAGGCTGGTTAAAAATTGTAAATAACTGTCTGTACTGGGATTATCCATGCCACCACCGCGATGGCGATGCTCTAAATAACGGCTATACAATTCAAAATGTTCTTGTTTGAAACCACTGCGCACCGCTTTGACCGTAATATCTTGATTTCTTTGAAAGACTCGTTTTTGCGAACGCCGCATTTTAAATTGCTTAACAGGAATTCGTACTGCTAAACAGGCTTGGCAACCTTGGCAATGTGGACGATATAAATGTTCGCCACTGCGTCTAAAACCATGTTGTGAAAGAATATTATATAAGTGCGAGTCTTTGGGGAAATGCGGGTCAATAAACACCGTAGTCGCTTGGCGACGGCTTAAATAGGTGCATTCGTGGGGCGGAGTCGAATAAAGATTAAATTGTGTGCGTGTATTCATATCCAATTGCCTTCTAAAACATCAGCATCCAGCATCCATTCTCCTGTGTAGCCCTCTGTGGGACACAGTACATCGAGTAAACGGCGATAATCATTGCGTGTGAGTGGACACGCGCCTAAGCTTTCCAAATGGGGGGTGTGAAGCTGACAATCAATCAATTCAAAACCCCAGCGTTGCAATTGGGTGGCGGCGGCGGCAAGTGTGGCTTTTGAAGCATCGCGCACGCGGTGAAACATCGACTCACCAAAAAATACTTTTCCCAAAACCACGCCGTATAAACCGCCCACCAATTGTCCCGCTTGCCAGCATTCAAAACTGTGCGCTATGCCGCGTCGGTTTAATTCACAATAGGCGGCTAACATTTCGGGATTAATCCAAGTGCCATATTCTTCGCCACGCGGGGCGGCACAACCGAGCATCACGTCTTTAAAAACGCTATCAGTGCGAAAACTAAAACCGCGATGGCGTAAATTTTTACGCAGGCTGCGCGAGATTTTTAACTGCTCGGGGAATAACACCATGCGTTCACTGGGCGACCACCATAAAATTGGATCACCTTCGTTGTACCACGGAAAAATTCCCCGCCGATAACCCGCCAACAAACGCGGCACGCTCAAATCTCCCCCGACGGCTAATAATCCATCAGGGTCTGCTAACGCCATTTCTATCGGCGGAAATGCGTCGGCGGGCATGTTGCGCGTGATGCGATACAGTTCAAACATGGCGATTCATTAGGTTTTGCGGTGTAGCCAGCTTGCCCACAAGGTATGGGTGGTGACGTCGATACCTTCTTGCACCGCTTGCTTTAGCAAATGATGCTGCAAATCTTGTAAAAGCTGGGAGTCCATTAACGCGCTGTTACTCGAAAGCTGAGCGTGTAATAGAGTATAGATAAGTTTTAACTCATTAATTGGATAATCATTGAGATTTTTCATAAGAACTAAATTTGCCTCCCGTGGCTGTGATCACGCAGGTGAACGCAGTTATTAAAACCGATTAGACTGATTTTCACAAGCGCGAATTCATTTTTAAAACTTAACTGCTCCCTTATCTTCTGAAGCATTGGTGTCTACACAAGTCTATGTTAAAAAGGACAGATAAAAAAAACATCTCCCGAACTCCTAGTTGGTCGGGGTTTGTAACCCCGACTGAAACATTTGAGAACAATACGAACAAGCTCTTTTATAAATTTTTAGTTGATTGAAAATAAATAATTTTTATGTAAAAATTTTAAACTTACTACTATAAATAAAAAACCAATCGAGGAAACCAGAATGAGTCATGTACAAGACAATGATGCTTTAGTGTTGCGTAATGATGCCGATGGCATTAGCACTTTAACTTTAAATCGTCCCACGCAATACAATGCCTTATCAAAAGCGATGCTTACCGCTTTGCAATTAGAACTCGATAAAATTGCGATTGATTGCAGTGTGCGAGTGGTCATTTTAGCCGCACAAGGTAAGGCGTTTTGTGCAGGACATGATTTAAAAGAAATGCGGGCTAATCGCAACGAGGTATTTTGTAACGCGCTATTTCAACAATGCGGCGAATTGATGTTGAGTATTAGCCGTTTACCCCAACCCGTGATTGCCCGTGTGCAAGGCATTGCCACTGCCGCAGGTTGCCAATTAGTCGCTATGTGTGATTTAGCGGTTGCGGTGAATACTGCAAAGTTTGCTACTTCTGGAATTAATGTGGGTTTATTTTGTGCTACGCCCGCTGTGGCTCTGAGCCGTAATTTAGGACGCAAACAATCGATGGAATTGTTATTGACGGGTGAATTTATCGATGCTGAAACGGCACAGCGTGAAGGTTTAATTAATTACGCTGTTGAACCTGAAGCCTTGGATGCAAAAATTGCTCAATTGGCGCGATCCATCGCTGCAAAATCTGGGATTGCTATTGCCGCAGGTAAGCGCATGTTTTACCAACAATTGGAAATGGGTTTGACCGATGCCTATCGTTATGCAGCGGATGTGATGGCGTGCAACATGATGAGTGATGATGCAGCGGAGGGCATTGATGCCTTTATGCAAAAACGTCATCCTGTATGGACGCATTCCTAAACTTTGCCTGAAATATAATTAAACCCCAATAAAATACAAGAAACATCGTATGTTATTGGGGTAAAAATTTGCATTAAAATACATCTGAAATAGTCAGACTTATGATTAAACGAATCGGTTCTATACACCCTACGAATTTTTTACAATTTCAATTGCGTAACTCATAAATAATTTAATTATAATGAGAATTACGCAGTTGAATCAGTTGAGTAACTTTCTAATTGTGTGATTCAGACAAATGAATTGCAGATACTACCCATAATTTGATATGTTAAAAAGTTTAGCTCACACTCCTGTGAACTTGAAGCACATGAAGGATTATTCAGTATGAAGGATTCCATTCGTCAGAAACTGGAAACTTTAAGCGAACGTTTAGAAGAATTAGAAGGACTTTTGGCAGATGCTGGCGTGATTAATAATCAAAATCAGTTTCGCGCACTCTCCAAAGAATATGCTGACATCAAGCCTGTTAGCGACGGTTTTCAAGAATATCTCGCCAATTTAAACACGCTGAATAATGCGAAAGCTTTATTAGCGGATTTGGAAATGCGCGAATTGGCAGAAGAAGAAATTAAGGAAGCTTTGGCACGTTCCGAAGAATTAGAACAAGCCTTAAAATTATTACTCTTGCCCAAAGACCCTGACGACAACAGCAACACCTTCGTAGAAGTACGCGCAGGCACGGGCGGCGATGAGGCGGCGATTTTTGCGGGCGATTTGGCGCGAATGTATACCCGTTATGCCGAACAAAAAGGCTGGCAAGTCGAAATTCTCAGTGAAAACCAAGGCGAGCATGGCGGCTACAAAGAAATCATCATGCGCATCAGTGGACAAGGGGTTTACTCGCGGCTGAAATTTGAATCAGGTGGACACCGCGTGCAGCGCGTGCCTGAAACTGAAGCGCAAGGACGGATTCACACTTCCGCTTGCACCATTGCGGTGATGCCCGAAGTCGAAGAAGTCGATGAGTTTTTAATCAATCCTGCTGATTTGAAAGTAGACACTTACCGCTCTTCTGGCGCGGGCGGGCAGCACGTTAATAAAACCGATTCTGCGATTCGCATCACTCACTTGCCTTCAGGAATCGTGGTGGAATGCCAAGATGAACGCTCGCAACACAAAAACCGCGCGCGGGCGATGTCGTTGTTGCAATCGCGTTTACTCATGCAAGAACGTGAAAAACAACGGGTTGAACAAGCCAATATTCGCCGCAATTTGGTGGGCAGCGGCGACCGTTCCGAGCGGATTCGTACCTACAATTATCCACAAGGGCGCGTCACCGACCACCGTATTAATCTGACTTTATACAAACTCGCTGACGTGATGGAAGGCGGCGTGGACGCGCTGGTTGAACCTTTAATTCACGAACATCAAACCGACATGCTCGCCAGCATGGGCTTGGCGGAATAACATGAGTTTGGCGTTATTAGATAAAATTTACGTGGTGCTCATCGAAACCTCGCATCCCGGCAATATTGGCGGTGCGGCGCGGGCAATGAAAAATATGGGGCTGTCGAATTTGCGTTTAGTGCGCCCCAAACAATTTCCTTGTGCCGAGGCGACGGCGCGGGCTTCGGGTGCGGATGATATTCTGGCACGGGCGCAAGTGTATGACAGCTTTGAAGAAAGTCTACAAGATTGCAATGTCGTGATGGGCACCAGTGCGCGTCCGCGTAGCATTGCATGGCAAATGTTGAATCCGCGCGGTTGTGCGGAACAAGCGATCCGTAGCGAGGGAAAAATCGCGCTGGTGTTTGGGCGTGAGCATTCGGGTTTGACCAATGCGGAATTAGACCGTTGTCATTATTGGATTCAAATTCCCACCAATCCCGAATTCAGTTCGTTAAATTTGGGGGCGGCAGTGCAGGTGTTGGCGTATGAATTGCGCGGCGCGGCGTTGGCATTTTCTCCAGATGTGGAAACGCTCGAAACTGAACCGCATGAACCGCCTGCTTCAACAGAAGCGATGTTGCAGTTTTATCAGCATTTGGAACAGACTTTGATTAATTTGGAGTTTTTAGACCCCGAAAAACCCAGACGATTAATGCGCCGTTTGCAACGTTTGTTTAATCGTGCTCAGCCCAATGATTCTGAAATTAATATTCTGCGCGGGATTTTGAGTGCGGCAGAGGGCAAATATATTGAGAAACACGCGCCACGTCGGATAAAAAACGAGTCGTAATTGTGTAAAAGCTGTCGCCCTGAACTTTCCAAACAATTGGGGCGCAGTGAAACAATTTAGCTTTTTTAACACTAACAAGTCTACTTTAAGCAAGATTCAGGGACATGTTAAGATAAATATGTCACATCAATTGAGACAGTTTGTTGTTCATATATTAAAAATAATCATCCGAAGGAAAATCTCAATGGTTTATAATAACTTGTTAGTCGAAATCCACAATCACGTCGGTTTAATTCGCTTTAATCGCCCCCAAGCTCTGAATGCACTTTCACCCGAACTCATGGATGAATTAAGCAGCGTGCTTGATGGTTTAGAAGCCGACAGTCATATTCACGCTATCGTGATCACAGGCAGTGAAAAAGCATTTGCGGCGGGAGCTGATATTAAAGCGATGCAAGCATATTCCTATATGGATGCTTATAAAAGTAATTTCATCACCAGCAACTGGGAACGCATTACCCATTGTCGTAAACCTGTGATTGCGGCGGTATCGGGGGTAGCGTTGGGGGGCGGCTGTGAAGTTGCGATGATGTGCGATTTTATTATTGCAGCGGATAATGCACGTTTTGGACAGCCTGAAATCAAACTCGGGATTATTCCTGGGGCGGGCGGGACGCAACGTTTAACCCGTTTAATTGGTAAATCCAAAGCGATGGATCTGTGTTTAACAGGACGGTTAATGGATGTACATGAGGCTGAACGGGCAGGCTTAGTGAGTCGGATTGTACCCGTGGCAGATTTGTTAAACGAGGCTTTGAACATTGCCGAACAGATTGCGAATTATTCACAGCCCGTTGTCATGATGGCAAAAGAGTGTGTAAACCGTAGTTATGAAAGCAGTTTAGCCGAAGGTTTGTTATTTGAACGCCGTACTTTTCACGCTGTATTTGCTACCGAAGACCAAAAAGAAGGCATGGGCGCATTTATCGAAAAACGTACCCCAGAGTTTAAACATCGTTAGTGTTTGAATCTGTTGTTCTCCACAATTAGGTTTTAACAGAAAGTAGCGCGTTTAAAAACCTTTAAAGAAGCCCCCAACCCCCTAAAGGGGGCTAAACATAAACAATTCATGTAATGTTTAATATTTTAAGTCCCCTTTAGGGGATTTAGGGGCTGATTTTAAGGTTTAGCCCTCTTCAGGAGGTTGGGGCGCAGTTAAACCTTAATTGTGTCCCTGAAATATGGTTAGAAAATTTAAGAATTGTCTGAATCAGGATTGACAGAATTACCCGAATTAAGCAGGATTAAATCCTAAT
>JBDLSS010000385.1:0-3650 GCA_039799345.1 Pseudomonadota bacterium | reverse complement strand
CTCAATACGAGTTACAAGAGTGGATAGTTTGTGTTCTACATAATTAAAATATGATGATCTGTTCATGATAAACATTGATGGTGAGTAAAAAATATTTTTCAAATTTTAAGGGATGCATTCTACTCCCTCAAAAAATCCAATTCAAATACCAATGACTGTAGTAAGCATACACCTCTTTTTTTGGTGGCATAACGCACACCTTATGTACACTATTGCGGTATGCTTAGCCGATGAGAAATAAACACCAGAAGACCGTATATGAAAACCCTTTTACTCGAAATTGATGATCGGGATTATGCAACGATTTTGGCATTTACCAAATTATTGCCAGAAACACATTGTCGTGTTTTGGAAGAAGACATGCTCTCTGAAGAAGAACAACATCATATTCAAGCCTGCCTCACACAAATTCAGCAAGGTGATTACAGCAAGTTTGATGATTGGGAACAGGCTAAATGAGTTATCAGTTATTATTGCATAAAAGCGTGACCAAATTTCTCCATAAAGTGTTCTGATAAAACACTCACTTTACAAAAACCAGAATTATTGAAACAAAATCCGTATGTACACCGACAACTTGATATAAAAATAATACAAGGCTATGAAAATTTATCTCGTTTACGGGTCTGACAATATCGGCTTTTTTATCAGGTCAAAGAAAACGAGTTGATAATTTTCATGTTAAAAGCGGGACAACGTGGAGATGTCTACAAGGGTTTATAATCAGACCTGCTAGGTTTTAGAAACCTAGCAGCTCTTGAGTCAATCGTGAGTCCTTATTAGAGAAAACCCCTAAATCCCCCGTGTCCCCAACAAATGCTTAATTTCAGAATAGGCGAACACTGGACCATCTTTACAAATAAACTGCCCACCAAACTGACAATGTCCACAATGTCCCACCGCACACTGCATATTGCGCTCTAAACTCAAATACACCGAAGATTCTTGCATTCCTAAACGGGTTAAATACTGCGTCGCTGATTGCATCATGCCCTCAGGGCCGCACATCATCGCCACCGTGCGCTCAGAACGCACTTGCACTTCTTCCAAGATTTTAATCCGAGGGCTAACATCCCAACGCCAATTCACACTGCCTTCCGTAGAAGCGACTAACACCGTGGTATCAGGGACTTGCTTGAATTTTTCATAGCGTTCAGGCCAGATAAATTCATCGACATGTTTCACCTTTTGCACAATGGTTAAATGTCCAAACCGCTCGCGGCGACGCATAATATAATTAATCACCGAAATCACAGGCGCACAGCCCAAACCGCCCGATAAAATAATCACATCCTGCCCTTCCGCCTCCCGCAAAGGCCAGCCACGCCCAAAAGGTCCACGCACCCCAATGCGTTGCCCGACTTGCAACTGCGCAAAACCACGCGTTACCCGCCCGACACGGTTAATGGTATGAGTTAATAAATCTTCATGCTCTGGGTCAGAAACAATCGAAATCGCGACTTCGCCCACGCCGTGCAAATACAACATATTGAATTGCCCCGGCGCGTAATGATATGCCGCATGAAGCGCGGGATCAGTCAGCCGCAAACCCAGCGTAAAAATAGTTTGTGATTCCTGCACAAATTCAACAATTTCCGCTTCCACAGGTAAATAAGCATTGTGCCGCGCACGGGCACTGGCAACGGTCATCTGGGTCATAGACTTTCTCCACAAATTGCTTGCGCTTCAACAGTAATATCAATGCCGACAGGACACCACGTCAAACAACGTCCACAACCCACACAGCCCGAACGCCCATATTGGTCATGCCAACTGCCCAGTTTATGGGTCAGCCATTGCCGATAACGCAATAAGATATTGTCGCGCAACACAAAACTGTGCATGTAACTGTGTCCCAAAGTGAAACACGAATCCCATTGCCGATATTGCGTATTGCTGCTGCCGTCTAAAGTCGGCTCGGCTGATTCGCTGTGACAAAAACAAGTCGGACAGACGGAAGTACAATTTCCACAAGCTAAGCAACGAGTTGCTATATCTTGCCAGCGTTCATGTTCTAAATTCGCAAAAAACGCCGCTTTCAAATTGCGCGAAGGCAATTGACGAGTTTGTTTTTCAATCGCTTGTTGTTGCTGTGTGACGGCGGCTTGTTGTTGAGTTTCAGAAACTTCACTGAGTGGTAAATTAGCTAAAATTGCCTCGGCACGGCTGCTTTTACTACGCACTAAAAAGCCTTCAGGGAATTCGGTCAGGGCAATATCAAAGCCTGTTTGTGCACTTGGACCATCGCCTGTGGACGCGCAAAAACAAGTGCTTGCGGGAAAAGCGCAATCCACTGAAATCAGAAATAATTGACGGCGGCGGGCGTTGTAATAAGTGTCCGCATAACTGTTATAAGCAAAATGCTGGTCTTGCAAATGCAGCGCGGCTAAATCACAGGCACGCACACCAATGACTGCCGTGGGTGGGATTTCGGGGTGGGTTTCAATGAAAGTTAATTTGCCATTGGCATCGCGCTTCGCAGTCCATAAACTTTCACGCGGCGCAAAAGTTAAAGGTTTTAATGCTTGCACCCCAACCGCCCAGCCAAAATATAAGGCATCGTCGGTTTTTTATAATTGATAGTGGGCAGGATGTTGATCATAACGATAGCCCTGTTGCAGTTGTGCGACCGATTGCAATTTGTCATAAAAAATTGAGCCCTCACGAATTTGGGGCGCGATACACTGGTAGCCTGCTTGTATCAGCGACTCCAGCAATTTAGGAAAATCTTGGCGTGCCAAAAACTGCATAGCTCCCTCCTTTGAAAGTATGAGTCTGTATTTCTAAGGTAAATTCTGAACAGTGTTAGAGCGATAAGGGTTTTAGCCCGCTTCTTTTCTGAATCAATTGATTAGAATGTGCTGAAAAACGGAGTGTAACTTATGAACACTTTAACACTGAATTATAAACCTCATAGAATACCTTAGTTGAGTATTTGATAACATGTCCTAATACAATTCACGGGTATATCAAATGGGATTATAAATAATCTGCCTTGGCGCATTTTATGTTTCAAAAATTTGTGTCGCTTATTGGAGAAATATTGAACGTACGACATGGATCAGCCCTACATTGACGAGCTATTTTATTTACAATTGTGATTGACAATCATTCTCATTCACATCTATACTAAAAACAGATGGGAACTTATTGCAGGTGAAAAATTATGTATGTTTGTGTCTGTCTTGCTGTGACTGATAGTCAAATTAATCGGGCTGTGTGTAGTGGTTCTTGCCGTAATATGCGCGAGCTGCGGCAATGTTTGGGAGTAACCAGTCAATGTGGGCGTTGTGGTAAATCCGCACACCAAGTTTTAAAGCAAGCTTTAGCAGAAACGACACCATCTGCACGTTAGTTGTATTCATCCCATTACGGTCAATATATTTTTCATTTCATGAATCTCTCCTCATAAGTGATAATTAGGGGTCTTACAGTACGTTGGTAAGACCTTTTTTTTGCGTCATACTTAGGGTGAGTCATCAATGAGGTTTTAACAGAAAGTAGCGCGTTTAAAAACCTTTAAAGAAGCCCCCAACCCCCTAAAGGGGGCTAAACACAAACAAGTTATTTAATGTTTAATATTTTAAGTCCCCTTTAGGGGATTTAGGGGCTGGTTTTAAGGTTTAGCCCTTTTTAGGGGGTTGCGGCGC
>JBDLSS010000384.1:0-3602 GCA_039799345.1 Pseudomonadota bacterium | reverse complement strand
AAAGAGTATCCTATTGGCACAAAAGTTGTCGTTGGCAATGAACATGGTGTAGTTGTAAATCATAGGATCTGGGGATCTGCCCAGCTTGAGATTAATTTTACAAATCACACTGCGTTAGTGGACTGTAAAGCAGCCAAGATTGATGTGACACGACCGGATTCAATTTCGACTCAAGCTAAAGCAAACTAAGGAATTATATGAACAAGGTATTTGCCTTCTTCGCCTGTCTCCTTTTTGCCATGTCTTCGGCAAACTCCGCAGACACCAGTTCGAGTGACCTAGCAGCAAAGGCTCTCGTGGATCATCCAACAGTTGCCAACGCTGAGGTATATCTTGCTGCGAGAAACGATCGCCTGGCTAAAATAAGGTCTGTAAACGCTGCAATCGAAGCAGAATTTTATCGTCAAAATATTGGCCCGGTGTGGGGTCCTGGCATCATTGGTGATGCCAAATTGCTCGTGGGAGTTGTGTTTTCGGCAGATGTAGCGCAACTCGAAACGGCCGTTGTAATGGGCAACGTTCGATTCGGGGGGATTGCCTATCCGGATCGCGCCTCCTTGCGCGTGCTGGTTAAGGTCACCTCGATGAGCACCATCAGCAAGGACGGCGTAGCTACATTCCAGGAAGTTGACGGATACCTTGAAGACAAGGATGGCAAGCCAGGCCTGTTATCCGCCTTCTCACTCAAGGATAATTCGCTCACGCTTGAATCGGGTGCAAATGGACGGGTTGTCTTGTTACGTAGCGTGACATCCAAATAATACCTAAAGCACAATGCTGAACCCTCCAAAATTCTTTTGTACAGCCATTGTCGTTGGATCTGGCACCGCTGTCATTTGGCAACACATGGCCATTGGTGCGCCTGGATGGAGAATACTAATACTCTCCCTGGCTTTCGGGGCCATGGTGGCATTTGTAGAGAACCGCATTGGCAACCGTACATCAAATACAAGCGTCAAGATAGACAACTAAGGAAATAACCATGCATCGAATTTTCATCCTCATGTCCGTAATCGTCTTTAACACCGTTTTTGGTGCAGAGCCAGTCTCGACCGAGGCTGCGGCATGGAAGTTTGTGGCAGCAATGGGTAACGAACAGATTACAATTCCAAAAGTTGTTCCAGAAGCCACAACGGAAATGCAGAAGACTATTGATTTCGGACGCTATTTGGGAATTAAACCGATTGACAGCAAAGTAATGACGCCAAATTGTACAGCTATTCTTGCGAGAACAAATAGCGGAAGTGATGTTATTTATCTGATTACTAGAAATGACGGTAGAATTTCGTCAGTTGAGCAACTTGATAGTAATTCTGCCGCAAAGCGTCTTATTTCCTTCAGTAATCAATAAGAACTAAGGCACATAATGTTGAATCGGGAACCTCTCGCTTTTGATGTTTTGCGGCATCTCAAGTCCAAGAAGTCTCGCTCTCTCAGGCGAGCGTTCTTACGCTTGCGCAGACTCCATCGTAAGATGGATGGATTCATGCATGAGCAGCGCTCAAATGCTTTGCGCTTCCTGTGGCGTGATATTGCTGAACGCGATGCATTTTTGACTAGATCACAACAAGCGGAAGCGAACTTTAAAAAGTGCCACAGTGAACGCACCAGAGAAATGGGTATACGCCATTTATACTTGGCATTCAGGCTTCTCGTCGAGCAAATTCAAGTAAAGGAAGGGAGTCAAGTCGACAACGATCATATTGCATCACCATTCAATAATTCATCGCTCATTTGGCTCTTAGAAGGCATCCTCATCCTAGAACAGGAAAAAGATGATGAGATGCCACTCCATAGCGTGCATTGTCTTCGTCTAATTCCAAGTGAGATGCGCAACCGGTTTATCAGAAATTTGCTGCCCATTTCTTTCGCCAGAATACTCATTTCCGAGGAAGACCTGGTTCTCGTAGAGGAAATTGGTACCGTATGGTTTGGATCCGCAGCCAACCGTCAGTTAGACCTAGAAGTGATTGAAGAGCTGGTAAAAATTGTATTGCCTTGTCTCGATTCATTAAGGCAGGAGCGACGGGACCTCATTTTAGATTTGGAGACAAAGGCGGGCGTAAACCCGACCATGAAGTTGGCACTTCTGAAACTGAAGGCCGGTGATCCGATCAATATTTCCATCCCATTCGGATATAGAGGATTCCAGGGTGCCGGTCGTTTGGTGCACACCCTCGGCGAAGCCGATTTTTTAATTAGCGATAGCAATCAGTTTTTAATCCCGCGCAGTGTCTTGGAATCATTTGGGTGGGTGGTCGAACTTAAGTCTGCCCTTGATGCAGGAATTGAGGTGCCACGAGGTCACCCGGATGCATTTGTTCCCACCCGATGGATATGCTCTCGTTTCCCAGATAACGAACCCAACATACTGAAGGTTGTCGATAATATCGAGAAAGCAGCCTTCATCAGCCTTCAACACAACTAAGGGAAACACATGCTAAAGAATCTCGCTCTCTTGTCCTTTATTCTGACCGCAGGCGTATCTACATATGCGGCCGAAGGAACTGTCGCTGACATTGGCGCAGTACTGTCACATGGAACTTATGGCAACGCAAAGTGTCTTGAGGATGTAACCTTTTCCCAAGCAAAGGTCCAAGAAAAAACTATGGTCGAATTGGACGGCCGGGTTTTCCCATTCATAAATATATTTTGCGGGACAAAGAGTAACTAAGGTAAAAATGTGATGCAAACCAAGGTCAAACCTAAATTCGCTCGGCAAATAATATTAACGGCATTAGCCACCGTTATTAGTGTGGCAGCTTATACGGCGGCCTTCCTCTCTGGTACTCCTAACGGCACTTCTCTACTAATTGCTGTTTTTATTGGTCTTACAGTGACTGGAGTGGATGCGTTGGGAATCTACATGATGAAAAGATTCACCAGTAAACGTGGAGTAGACTCGGGCAACCCCAGCAAATCGGGCCTCAATCTCTAAGGGAGTTGGATATGTCTACGCCTTGCCCTATGTGCAGCAAAGATCTTCGAGGCCATCACCTGTATGTAATTGATGTCTGTCCGCACTGTGGCGTGGCCATTGATTTCCGTGGGATAACTCGTCTCTACATACTGGCAGTTCTGACTATAGCTTTTGTTTTTTCGGGCGTCATACGGTTATTAGGCTATGATTTCCTGATTTATACATTTGCATTCTGTGCGATTTTTTTGGCTGGTGTAAAATACCGGTTCTCTCTGCCGTTTCTATTTTCCCGTTGGAGTCCCCCAATAAGGGCCACTCAATCCGGCATAAGGCAAGTTGTCGGTAACTTACTTCCGAATGGAGTGAGAGAAGCGGTTCATAATTCCATAGATAACCACGAGAACTAAGGACATCATGGCATATATACGGGAAGAGCGGCTCGAATGGTGCTTAGATGGGTTCCTCGCCTCATGCGAACTGATGAAGGTGGAATTCGAGAGATCCCCTGGATTCATAGGGATTCCCCTGGTGGTGAATGCCGCATTCGCCTGTGAATTAGCGTTGAAACGAATTCTGGAAAGAAGCCTGGGAAAGCCCGTCCGGGGACACGAATTAAGAAAATTGTGGGATCAGGTTGATCCTACTATCAGGAAGAATGTAATCCCACTTGTTTGTGCGCCGA
>JBDLSS010000383.1:0-2604 GCA_039799345.1 Pseudomonadota bacterium | reverse complement strand
ATATGATTGAATAAAAATGAGCGTGCCGCCGACAAATATAAACCTTTTTGTTGCGTGCTACAGCGACGTAATTGTCCTGCAAATAAGGCTTGTGCTTTGGATAAGTTGCTGTAGCCAAAGCGTTGCTCGCCAAAATAATTCGGCACGCCCTGCATTTTCACTCGTTGCAAAGCTTTTTCCAATTCTGACACTTCGCCACGCAATTCCCGCACTACCAAACGAAAACGATTATTTTTTAATGCGCCGCGTCGCAATTTACGCAGATGACGCAGGCTTTGTAACACCGTATATTCATCATTGTTAAATGCAGTCCATTCAGGCTCAGGCTTGTTTGCCAAACGCACACTGAACCATTGGGTTGTAACCGCGTGACGATCCTTCAAGCCTGCATAACTGACATCTAAAGGGGGTACGCCACAAAACTTGCTTAATTGTTGCGCCACCCAATCGGTATTACAGTGACGTTTACGAATTTGCAGCAGCACATGTTCTCCAACGCCTTCAGGGATGAAAGCTAAAGTTTCGTCAACCTGAAAATCTTCAGCACAACTACGAATTTTGCCGCTTAGCTTAGGGGGGTGCACATGGGAAAAATTTAATTCAGTCGATAAGTTCATGACGATTCAGTAAAGTGAGGGCATAAAGTGCATTATGTCGATGAGATTACACATAAAATAGAAGATTCATTTTACCGCATTCGTTAAAGGTATGCTGTGGAAAAATGCGGGAGTACATCGCACTTTGTACTTGAATTTTATATAATTAAAAATAAGTTTGAAAACTATAAAATTTTACTGCGTCTCAACCCTTAAATGGGTATAAAAATACACGTTAAATATAGCAGAGTGTATAAACGCATCGCTAATGAGGATGTGCTGAATTTTATTGTCAGAATCAGGATTCACAGGATTAAAAGGTTTTCAGAATTAAAAACTGAAGATTTTTTTGTATTTAGGCTTCACCCTGCTTAATTCGGAGAATCCTGTCAATCCTAGGGCGTGTCATCAATTAGGTTTTAACTGCGCCCCACCCCTAAAAGAGGGCTAAACCTTAAAACCAGCCCCTAAATCCCCTAAAGAGGACTTAAAATATTAAACATTAAATAACTTGTTTGTGTTTAGCCCCCTTTAGGGGGTTGGGGGCTTCTTTAAAGGTTTTTAAACGCGCTGCTTTCTGTTAAAACCTAATTGATGACACGCCCTAATTCTGACAATAATTAAAGCTAAAATTCTGACTTATTTATCATCCCTATAAAAATCACCAATATCCATAAGAAGAGTTAAAAACCATGCATACTGATAATACGACACGTTTTGTGAGTCGTTTAACCCGCGATACTTTAGCATTGATTCTTGCGGGTGGGAGAGGAGGACGCTTACAAAAGCTGACTGATTGGCGTGCTAAGCCCGCTGTTCCATTTGGCGGCAAATTTAGAATTATTGATTTTCCACTGTCGAATTGTATCAACTCAGGAATTCGGAGAGTTGGGGTCATCACGCAATACAAAGCGCACTCCCTGATTCGTCACATTCAAAAAGGTTGGGGATTTTTACGTGGTGAATTCGGAGAATTTGTAGAATTATTGCCCGCACAACAACGGCTTTCCGAATCTTCTTGGTATTTGGGCACAGCTGACGCGGTTTATCAAAATTTGGATATTATTCGCAGCCATAATCCTGATTACGTACTGATTCTAGCAGGCGACCATATTTACAAAATGGACTACGGTCCTATGCTTGCCTACCACGTTGAACATAAAGCAGATATGACTGTGGGTTGTTTAGAAGTGCCTTTGGAAACTGCGCGTAGTTTTGGCGTAATGGGCGTGAGCGACGAGGGACGAATTTTACGCTTCACTGAAAAACCCACCAATCCCGAACCCTTACCCAGCAATCCTAAGCAAGCTTTAGCTTCAATGGGAATTTATATTTTTAGTAAACAATTTTTGTATGATCAACTGGTTGCTGATGCACAATTAGAAAACTCTGATCATGATTTCGGTAAAGACATTATTCCCAATGCAATAAAAAATTGTCGTGTATTTGCTTATCCCTTCCGAGGCGAAAAAGATAAAAAAGCGTATTGGCGCGATGTGGGTACGGTGGATGCGTTTTGGGAAGCGAATATGGAACTCATTGCCGTCACGCCTGAACTGAATATTTACGATAAGGTGTGGCCAATTTGGACTTATCAAGAACAGCTTCCGCCAGCAAAATTCATTTTTAATGATGATGACAGGCGTGGTATGGCAATTGACTCGATGGTGTCGGGCGGTTGCATTATTTCAGGTTCGAAAGTCTCGCGTTCCTTACTGTTTTCCAATGTCAACGTACATTCTTACAGTGAAATTGAAGACAGCGTGATTTTACCCGATGTCGACATTGGGCGATATTGTAAAATTCGTCGGGCGGTAATTGATAAAGGTTGCGTCGTTCCCCCAAATATGATTATTGGTTTTGACCCAATCGAAGATCGCAAACGTTTTGATATGAGTGCTAACGGTGTGGTGTTGGTAACACCCGATATGTTAGGACAGGATTTGCACCATGCCCGTTAAGCCACCGCTCAAAGTGGTGTTATGTTGGCATATGCACCAACCCGTGT
>JBDLSS010000382.1:0-3302 GCA_039799345.1 Pseudomonadota bacterium | reverse complement strand
TTCGAAAATAATGCAAATATTAAACCAATATTTAATATCTCTATGCGATGAGATTGAAAAAGGATTTAACATAATCAATATTAGTGTTAAATAATAAGGGTTTTCAAGATTAAGCAGGATGAATATCTAACAGTTATATACAAAATAAGTTTTTAATTCTAAAGCTTATTTAAACCTATAAGTCTTAATTTTAACAAGTGTATTGCCCACTTTACCAAACTGTAACGCTATAATTTACGCTATGCTTAGGCTATTTCTTTCTCAAGCGAATAAACTTCTATGATGCGTCACATTATCTTTCTCCTCAGTATCTGCCTTGTCACCGCGTCTTATGGTGCAGAACGTGACCAGCCGCTACGCCTCTATCAACAAGCCCAACAACGCGAACAAGTAGGCGATTTACCACAAGCAATTCAACTTAGTCAACAGGCTTTTGCCCAAAGCCGCGAAGCTTTTCCTGAAGATGCCGCCAGTATTTCCAATTGGTTAGGTGATTTATATAAAAAACAACTGCAATTTTCCGCCGCCGCAGAAGCTTATCAACAAGCGATAAAACTGCGTGAACAGACCTTGGGCAAGGAACACGGCGCAGTTGCGATGAGTTTAAATAGTTTGGGTGTGTTGTATTATCAAATTGGAGATTATGCTAAGGCTGAGCCATTATTGCAGAAAGCCTTACAAATTGATGAAAAATCCAATGGTGCAGAACATACGAAAGTTGCGATTCGACTAAGTAATCTTGCCGAATTACGCCGCACGATGGGCGATTATGCTCAAGCTGAAATCATGAGCAAACGTGCATTAGCGATTGATGAAAAACTCAATGGTGAAAATCACCCACGGGTGGCAATTCGCTTGAGTAATCTGGCAGAAATTTATCGTTTAACAGGCGACTATGCTCAAGCAGAAAAGCTGTTACAACGTGCGTTAAGCATTGATGAAGCAGCATATAAAAATGGCGAAGGCGATGCGGAAAGTTTAGGAATTCGTCACAATAATTTGGGCAAGTTATATCAAACTTTGGGAAATTATCCGAAATCTACCCAGTTTTATCAAAAATCTTATGATTTAATGGAAAAGAAATTGGGGAAAAAACATCCTAATCTCGCAATTATCCTAAATAATTTAGGGTGGATTGTATTTTTACAGCAAGATTTTACCCACGCAGAAAAGTATTATCAGCAAGCCGTGGCAATCACAGAAAAAACCTTGGGCGAACATCCTGATTTAGCCCGCCAATTGAATAATCTCGCGCTGCTTTATGTCGCACAAAACAAGTTTAAATTAGCTGAAATTAATTATCAGCGTGCCATAACGATTTTTGAAAAAGCCTATGGTAAACAAAATGCTGTGCTTGCTTTGACCTTAAATAACCTCGCCAAACTGTACCGTAGCCAAAATAATTTAAATCAAGCGGAAAGTCTGCTGCAACGCGCACTTCCCATTGCAGAAAGTGCGGGCGAGCCTGAAGTGTTGGCGACGCTGCAAGATAATTTCAGCCAATTATTGGCGCAACAGCAGCAAGTCGATGCAGCAATTTTATTGGGAAAACAGGCAGTTAATACGCTGCAAGGCTTGCGTAAAAATATTGCACAACTCGACAAAGAATTGCAACACGGTTTTCTGAATGATAAAAGTCAAGTGTATCGGCGGCTTGCCAATTTATTACTGGATCAAGGGCGCACCGCTGAGGCGCAGCAGGTTTTACTCATGCTCAAAGAAGAGGAATATTTTGACCTGATTCGCCGCAACAACACCCAAGACAATCGTCAAGTGCAGGCAAATTTCAGCACGCAGGAACAGCCGTGGGTGAATAAATCGCTACAACTTTCTCAGCAAGCGGGACAAGTTGGCACAGATTTAAAACAATTGCGGCAAAAACTGGAACTTTCTGAGACAGACAAAACTCGTCAAGCGGTGCTAGAGCAAGATTTAAGCAAGCTACAGCAGCAAAATATGGAATATTTTACTCAATTGAAAACCGCCTTTAATTCCGATGAGGCTTTAGTGAAGCGCGGCGAGCAAATGAGTTCAAATATTGCGGCTTTGGGACGTGAATATCAATTATTACGTCAAAAAGCACAGTTATCTGAGAGTGAACAAGCGCGTAAAGAAGAATTACGTGAATTAATGGTAAAAACTACACAAAACTTTAATGCTTGTTTGTCGGAGTTTAGCCATCTGCAAATCCATGAAAACAATCTTGATACCTTACGCGCTTTACAAAGTACCTTGCGCGAATTGGGGCAAGGTGTCGTTTTGGTAAATTATATTATTATGCCCGATAAAGTACGCATGATTTTGACCACACCAGAGGTGCAATTATGCCGAGAGTCGCTGATTGCTGAAAAAGATTTACAAGCACAATTAGAGCAGTTCCGTGATGTTTTACAAAGTCCGCGTAAAAATCCCTTAAAACTGGCACAAAGTTTATACCAAGTGCTGATTGCGCCGATTGCCACCGATTTGAATGCTGCACAAACGCAGAATGTAATGCTCGCCTTGGATGGACGCTTACGTTATATCCCCTTTGCAGCCTTGCATGATGGGCAGCAGTATTTGGTAGAACGTTTTGGATTGAGCGTGTTTACTGAGGCGGCGCGGGATAAATTAAAAGACCATCCTGCCAAATCATGGCAATTGGCGGGCTTGGGATTGACGGAAGCGATGCACGGTTTCAATGCTTTGCCTTCGGTGGAAAAAGAGTTAAACAGCATTATTCAACAAGGGACAACTGATAAAGAGGGGATTTTACAAGGCGTTATTTATTTAAATGCCGACTTTAACCGCAAGAATTTATCCGCTGTTTTGGACAAAGGTTATCCAGTTTTACACATTGCCAGTCATTTTGTGTTTCAACCGACGACTGACCAAAATTCATTTTTATTGCTCGGCAATGGGCAAGAGCTGACGCTTGCAGAAATCAGGGATGCTTATGATTTTGGCAAAGTTGATTTATTGACTTTATCTGCTTGTCAAACTGCGATGGGGGGAACGTATGCCAAGGGACAAGAAATTGAAGGTTTTGGGGCTTTGGCACAAAAACAAGGGGCAAAAGGGGTTTTGGCGACTTTATGGCCTGTCGATGACCAAAGCACGGGGCAATTTATGCAGCAACTTTACCGAATTCACACCCTGAACCCTGTCACCAAAGGACAGGCGTTGCGCCAAGCCCAACAAAGTTTCATCGAGGCGCGGAAGGCTGTGGGTGCACAAGCGGTTTACCCGAAATATTACGACCATCCGTATTATTGGGCACCGTTTATTTTAATGGGGAATTGGTTGTAATTCAGCATTAGACC
>JBDLSS010000381.1:0-4692 GCA_039799345.1 Pseudomonadota bacterium | reverse complement strand
GTTCATATCATCGGAATCATAAACGGCGACTTCAGGCATTCCAATGCCCGCATCACGTGCTTGACGCGCCACTGTTTCCACTAACCAACGTTCATCTTGATTGCTGGGTGTGGTGATAACTTGTGCACCCGTGGAAAACTTCGCCATCCATTTCGACATTGCCAAAGAAATGAACGCACCGCCCATCCCAAAAATAAACGAAAAGCCCAACAACGCACCAAAATTAATGCCGCCGCCCCGATAAAATAATTTATCAAACCCAAAGATTTTGACCACAAAACTCAGCAATAACACCACTGCCAAGTTAGTCAGAATAAATAAAAAGATACGTTTCATAATGTTCCTTGTGTGCCTAAAAACTGTGTATGACATAATAAGACATGATAAGCTTTCAGTATATGGGGTGAGTTTGAAAGTTTAAAGAGGGAGGATTACAAAACAAGCGTTCCTGAATTCAAAGTGATACGTCCATCAATCGCCAGTTGAATTTCTACAGTGATTGTGCATAATCAGAAGACACAATAAAAATGACGGGCTTGTCGGTATCAATCACCTGTTAAGCGTTTAAAACCAGTCACCATCCTGTCTGTTACATGCAGCCTGCAAGATTAAAAACCACCATGAAAATCCTGATTAGCTACGCCCATTCTGACCTAGAACATTACACTTCACTCATGAAGCATCTCACCACTGTGGATAAGCTTGTCGAAGCATGGGAGGATTCACGGCTGCAAGCGACACCTGACTGTGTGAGAGCCTTAGACACCAAGCTTTCCGATTGCTGTTTGATGGTGCTACTCATCAGTCCCGCGTTCATGGAATCTTCTTTTATCACCCGTCACGAGTTGCAAACTTTATTTAGACAACACGAAGAGCGAGGGATGAAATTTCTTCCCATTTTATTGCAGGCAAGCGATTTAAACAGTTTACCCTTCAATAAGTTATCCATTTTACCAAAAGGTTTAGTGCCGATTGAAAAATCCCTATATCCCAGCGAAGAATGGAAAGTGATTGCACGTTATATTCACAGCCAGATTCAAGAGCTGCCTAATCCTCAAAAAACCGTGCTTAGTCGTTTATTAGCTTTGGAAAATCTGCCTCAGCCCAGCACCCGCGTCATTGGGCGCATTGATGAATTGCAGGTGATTGACCGTGGTTTCAATGATAAGCAAACCAATATTATTAGCATTATTGGGGATAGTGGTGTAGGCAAATCCGCATTAGTATACGAATGGTTAGAACGTCTCAAACCGCGTTATGGGGATGCAAAATGCGTGTTCACTTGGTCTTTTCAAAATCAATGCAATCGCAATGTGTATGCAGAATCATCGGATCGATTTTTTGAGCGCGTGCTGGCATTTTATGGCTATCAAGAAACCGCGCCACTCAGCATTGAAGCCAAAGCACAGCAACTGGTCACGTATCTGCGACATGCTCCCGTCATTTTAGTGCTTGATGGACTTGAGCCTTTGCAACACATGAAAGACAAGATTTATAGCCAAGTCGGGCAGTTAGCTGACACGGGATTAAAAATCTTATTACATAAATTGCAGCAACAACCCTTGGGGAAAAATAGCATTGTGCTATTGACCTCGCGCGTACCCCTGACTGATGCAGAAGCCACTTTACGTTATTGCCATTACTTCAATCTTTCCCCACTCAGTGTGGGTGACGGGGCTATTTTCTTAGAATCATTAGGAAGCAAAGGCTTGCCTCGCCATTTAACCAGCTTATCACGGCAATGTCGCGGCTATCCTCTCGCCTTACTTTTGCTCGCCAATTTTCTCAAAACCTTTCATGAAAGTGATTGTACTGTGGGCGAAAAATTGCTAGAAAAAATTGATTCGCTGAACAATCCTACGCTAAGCCTGCTCCAGTTTTATGAAACGGCATGGGCAGAAGACGCACCAGAACGCCTATTATTACAATTATTGGGTTTATTAGATCGGCGCATGCGCAGCGGTGAAAAAGTTGAACTCGAAGTGAAATTGAATGCAGTGCAAGTGCTCAAACATTTGCCTGATGAAGACAATTTTCGTGTTTCCCAATATTTGCGTACTTTGGGACTATTGTGTCAAGAAATCACCCATCAAGAACAAGAGCGTTATGACACTCATCCTTTAATTCGTCATTATTTTTCCCAGCAGCTGCGTCAGCGTCATCCTGAAAGTTGGCAACAAGCGCATCGGATTTTATTTCAATATTTTCAAGGCGTGCCGACACAAGAATATCCTGACAACTTACGGGACTTGATACCTTTGTATGAAGCTGTACAACATGGCTGCATGGCGGGCGAATACAGTTTAGCTTTGCAATTGTTTAGACATCGGATTTGGCGTGAAGATGTCGCCTACACCGCCCGAGAATTGGGGGTATTAGGGCAAGATTTGGCAACTTTATCGCATTTTTTTATCGAACATTGGAAAATCCCCGCCGCCTCGTTAAGTGTGGATGAAAAACTGTGGTTATGCAGTACCGTGAGTTTTTACTTAATCGCCTTAGAACGTTTATCCGAAGCTTTTGATACCTTGCAACTGGCAATTGAATATTATCAAATCCAAAAACGCTGGGATGATGCCGCAATTTATACCCGTAAAATGGCACGTTTATATTTGGCAGAAGGCGACACTTCTGAAGCTTTGGGGCTTGCACAACATGCTGCTCAAATGAAAAACTGTGATCCCGCGCAGCAAAATTTAAATCAAGCTTGTATGGCAATGATGTTGCATCAATGCGGAGCGATTCCTAACGCCTTGACTATTTTTAAAAATTTACCTCCTTTATCAGGGATTTATGTGGCAAAACAGGTGAATTTGCAATTGGCGTGCAGTGATGAAGTGGAAGCCCGCGAAGCTTTATTGATGCGATTGCAATCTGAGCAACAACGGGTATTTAGTAATTTATTGGATCAAGCATTTCAACGCTTGGCATTGGCAAAATTACTGTTCAGTTTGAAGCGTTATGAGGAAGCACATCCTGCTTTCGAACAAGCCATAGAAACCGTACGCAAGTTGAACACAACGATTGACTTGCCAGAATTTTTATTGGCTTATGCAAACTTTCATCGTCAACAAGGTAATTTTGAACATAGCTTATTGTTATTACAAGAAGTTTTAGAAATTACTGAACGCTGCGCTATGCCGCTGTATCGGATTGAAACTTACATTTTGAGAGCGAATGTTTTGCTCGATAAAAAATACCGAAAAGTCAGTTTGAGAAAAGCCAGTTTGCCCGCATCCTTAAATTTCAGTCAACAAGATCACAGTGTGCAAGACGCAGTGGAAGCATATCAAGCTGCTGAAAAAATCATGAGCGCACAAGCTTATCGTTTAGCAGCCGCACCTTTAGCATTGTTAAAAGCCCGTCTAGCTTATTATCAAAATCGTTTTCAAGAGGTGCATCCTGCCTTAAGTACGGCGCAGAATTTAATTCTGAAATGGGGACAAGAAGGTTTGTTGTCTGAGTGGGAACAACTGCGTTTTGAATTGGTGTAATTTGTTTGTATTCTTCCCTGCGTCACTACCATTAAGTCAAGTGTTACACAAAAAATCATGCGGATTAAATCGAGCATGAGACCTGCTAGATTTTTAAAACCCAGCAGGTCTTAAATTCCATGTATTATAATAGGTTATATGCTAACTATCGTAGGAGTTACGCAGTTGGCGCAAAACTAGCGTCGAAAAGAGAATGAATCCGAAACGATGTGACGAATACGATTATATAAACTTTCTGGTGGCTGCTGAAAAAAGCTATAGCTACCTTGAGGCTAGTCGAGTACAACCCCTACATACTCATGCTTCTGGGCATGATGCAATAACACATGGGCGATTGAGAATTATCATCGGGGTCTCAAACAATTTGGTAGTACCAAATAAGTAAGGATTTTAGCCAGCTTATTGTCTGAATCAGGATTGACAGGATTATCCACTGATATTAACAACATTAAGTTTTATTCTTTAATCCTGTAAATCCCTGATTCAGACAATCATTATAACTTGAGCACTACCAACAATTCTATGGTGTGAAGAAATATCAGGCGCGTTCTGCAACTGCTCAGTGCAATCACATTGCGATGGCTCTGCGGGCTTTCCCGCGTTTAGATACCTAAAATACACCACAGGTTACAGTTGGTTTGAAGCTAAAACACAGGTTATACATGATAGGATTAGAAAATATCTTTCCTCTCCAAGGTACAATTTACTGTCAACTGCATAACTCTCATTTCATTCACTCGGTTACAAACTAAAAATAACTATGCAACGCCAAGATTTCTTTTTTGAACTCCCCCCCGAACTCATTGCCCAACAACCCAGCCCCGAGCGTACAGGCAGCCGTCTGCTGCATTTGGATGGAGCGACGGGAAACTGTAGCGACTATCAATTTACGGACTTACCGCGTTTTTTAGAGGTAGGGGATTTATTAGTGTTTAACGACACCAAAGTTATTCCAGCACGTTTATTTGCACAAAAATTTTCGGGGGGTAAAGTTGAAATCTTGATTGAGCGTTTTCTCGATGAAAAGCGGGTGCTCGCGCAAGTTCGTGCCAGCAAATCGCCCAAAGTCGGGGGACGTTTACGTTTAGAAAATGACGTGGTGGTAATAGTTGGTCAGCGGGTTGATAATTTTTTCACGCTAGAATTTATGATTGATTATCCTTTGAGTCAATTATTAGAAGCGGTAGGACATATTCCC
>JBDLSS010000380.1:0-5198 GCA_039799345.1 Pseudomonadota bacterium | reverse complement strand
CGAGGTGATTGGGGCGACTGGTGTCGGTGTACATCCCAGGGCGTTTGCGGACAGGGTCTAGCCCCGTCAATACTTCGATGTCTGCCGCTTCGTAACGGTTACTCATGCTGCTTTATCCTTCATCGTGATTCGTGGGCAAGAGGCTTAAATGATACAATTTATAAAAATCGCCGCCTGAATGAAAACTGCGTCACTTGCTAGGGTTGCGAAGTGTAGCAGGTAGGAATTTTCATCACAGTCTTAATTTACCAACTCTTGTTAATAAGCCGATGCTATTTAAAAAACTCTCTCAATTCAATTTACACAGTCCGCGTGCATTTGGCGGGCTGATTCTGATTTTATTTTTAGTGGGGGCGATGGTGCGACTCACCCCCTTGCTCGACGAAACCCGCATGTTTAAATCCATCACCGAAGATGGTTATTTAATGATGACCATCGCCCGCAACATGGGGCTAGGTTTGGGGATGAGCACTTCTCTCGGACAGCTTCCCACCAATGGCACTCAACCTTTAACCACAGGTTTATGGGCGGCGGGATTTTGGCTATTCAACGGCGATAAAACGTTGGGCGCGATGTGGGTAATTTGGGCGCAGTTTATCATTGCAAGCCTTGCCGCGTTTTTATTGTGGCTGGCGGGTAAACAGATTTTACATTCTCACCGCTCTGCCTCCACGGTTGCCGCCTTGGCAGCCGCGACTTGGTATGTCAGCCCCGTGACTTTAAAACACACCATGAATGGCTTGGAAACAGGTTTATACGCGCTGTGCGTGATTGGCATTACTTTATTTTTCAGCATTGCAGCGGTGCACACTTGGCGATTATGGCGTTACGCGCTGGTCGGTATTTTATTAGGGCTGACATTTTGGGTGCGCAATGACGCGGTATTTTTCATTTTTGCCGCCTGCCTGACCCATATTTTACGCGGTTCATGGGGTTGGGAATTTCTACGCGAACGCATTGTACAAGTCTTGGTGATGGGCGCAACTTCGGTGATGATTGCCAGCCCGTGGCTGATTAATAACGTGGTCAAATTTGGGCATTTAATGCCTGTCAGCGGGCAATCGGAATCGATGATTGCCGCCATTTCTGAAAGTGCCTTGCTCGTCCCCGCCATATCTATGGAATACTTGCTGGCATTTTTACCCGTGCAGGGTTACGGCGTAAGCGCGGATAAAAATTTGGCAATTGGTGCGATGATTTTGATTTTTATCGCATTTGGATTGGTGCTGTGGCATTGGCGACAATTTCACGCACCCGAAAGACGTTTAGTGATGATTGCCGGGATTTTCGGCTTATGTTTGGTGATTTTTTACGGAATTTTCTTTAACGTTCCGCATTTTATTGGGCGATATTTATTTCCACTTTCCCCATTTTTTGTATTGCTGTGGGCAGCAGTAGTGGTAAGTATTTGGCATCATCTGGAACTATCACGACTGCGAATTTTACTGCCTGCGGTGGCGGTGAGTTTTGTAGGCTATATCATATTAAGCCATGCGCAAGCCTATTGGGGTAACAATCAATATTATCTGGGTTCACAGCATTTGCATTGGCAAGTGGTGGAATGGACTAAGAAACATGTGTCTGAAACGACATGGATTGGTGCACTACAAAGTGGCACTTTGGGTTATTTTCATGACCGTACTATCAATTTAGATGGCAAAGTCAATCCAGAAGCGTTACTGGCGCGTCAAAACAATAATATTGCAAGCTATATTCAACAAAAAAATCTTGAATATATTATTGACTGGCCAGTTTCAGAAATGTGGATGGGGGGCAAAGAGGTGTTTGCTAAAGCAAAGATGCGTCATCGTTTCTCAGATAGCAGTGAAAATTTAGCCGTTTGGCAACGTGCCCATTAAGGAGCTGTTTATGTCACAGATATTTAAAGTTTTTATAGGTATCTTGCTGGTTATTGGTGCGAGCGTGCGCTTATTACCCTTGCTAAGTGAACAGCGTATGTTCCACTCCATTTCGGAAGATGGTTATTTGATGATGACCATTGCCCGCAATTTTGCCTTGGGGTTTGGCATGAGCACCGCCGATGGGACTTTGCCGACCAATGGTACGCAACCGTTAATGACTTTTGTGTGGGCAATTTTTTATTGGCTCACCGATGGCGATAAAAGTACCAGTGTAATTTTTATCGTGCTTACGCAATTTGTGATCAGCGTGCTTGCCGCTTATTTGCTGTGGAAATTAAGCATTAAACTCTTAGAAAATCATCCTCAACGCTTTGAAATTGCAGCCTTGACCTCGGGAGTTTGGTTTGCAAGCCCTGTGTTTATCGGCATGAGCATGAACGGTTTGGAAACAGGCGCGTATGCTTTAATCGTGTTAGCCATTTGTTACGGCTTCTTGTTGCATTTGGAAACCCTACGCTGGCGACAAGTCATCTTTTTAGGTTTGGCGTTGGGAATTTGTTTCTGGACTCGCAATGACGCGATTTTCTTCATTTTTGCAGTCTGCGTGAGTTACGTTTTAGTTGCAGGTGAACGCGCCCAACAAATACAACGTTTTTATCAAATTTTGGTGATGGGCAGTGTGTCGGTGCTGGTTGCCGTGCCGTGGTTGGTGAATAATTACAAAGGCTTTGGCAGTATTATGCCGATCAGTGGGCAGGCAGAAGCTTTAACTGCGCATTTTGGCTATAACTTACCCTTTTTGCCGCCCGTACTGGTAGAAAACTTTATGGTTTTTCTACCGATTCCAAGCAGTATTCAAAACACCCCGCCTGTGCTCGCGCTGTCTTTAATTTTCTTGTTAGGCACGTTTTGGGGACTGCAAAAATTTTATTCACGCCTAGAAACGCGGGCGCAACGCTGGTTATTTACCCTTGTGAGTATTTACGGGCTGGGATTTTGCGGATTTTATGGGCTGTATTTTGGGGCTGAATATTTTATTCCACGTTATTTTTACCCGCTCAGTCCGTTCACCAGTTTATTGTGGGCGGTGTTGGTGCTGTGGATTTGGGCGCGGATTAAATGGTGGGTCTTAAAAGGCTTGCTCGTCAGTTTGATGTTGGGGGTAATTGTTAGTTTGCACGCCCGCGACTTTGGAAAATCAGCCTCCCATCCGCATTTTCAAGTGGTGAATTGGGTTGATCGTCACGTACCCACTTCTGATTGGGTGGGCGCGATTCAATCGGGCACTTTAGGCTATTTTCATGATCGCACTATTAATTTGGATGGCAAAGTTAATCCCGAAGCCTTGGCAGCGCGGCGGCGTGAACAAGTGGGTTATTATGTGGTGAGTAAATCGATTAATTATTTAGCCGATTGGACGGGCAAATGGATGTACGATCCTGTGCTCAGTAAATATTTTCTGATTGTGGTGAATGACAAAGAACGCAATTTAGGCGTATTACGGCGTAGACAGAAATAATTAACCTGCATTTTGGATAAGAAATAGCAGAAAGTTTAATAAATC
This sequence comes from Pseudomonadota bacterium, assembly GCA_039799345.1. Lineage (GTDB taxonomy): Bacteria > Pseudomonadota > Gammaproteobacteria > Beggiatoales > Beggiatoaceae > JAQTYU01. The sequence goes on along the minus strand of JBDLSS010000380.1, from coordinate 1,772 downwards.
CAGTTCACCTTTCCCTAAAGGGGGCTAAAGATTCAATATATCTTTAGCCCCTTTTTTAGTGGGCAACTCCCCACCCGAATTAAGATTTTTTGCCTCAGGAATAACTTAACTGCTCGGCAACACGCGGCAGATAAAAGATTTTAAATAAGCAGTTTCTGCAATCGCAGGGTGAATCGGGTGATCGGGCCCTTGATGACCCTCAATCAGAATTTGTAAATTACGGTCTAAATGCCGACTGCTTGCCCGTAAAATATCGACCAAAGTATCCCGTCCCAAATGCAAAGAACATGACGCGGAAACTAAAATCCCATCTTTATTCAACAATTGCATCGCCATTTGATTGACGCGGCGATAGGCTTGTTCGCCTGTTCTTTGGTCTTTCTTGCGTTTGATGAAAGCGGGCGGGTCTAAAATCACCATGTCGAACTTTTCATGCGCTTGACGCATTTGTTTTAACACTTCAAAGGCATCGCCTTCTAAAGTGCTAACGCGGTCGCTGACATTGTTCAACTCGGCATTTTCCACCACATGCGCCAAGGCAGTTTTAGAGCTGTCCACACAACAGACTTCGCTTGCACCCGCACGCGCTGCCTGAATTCCCCAACCGCCGCAATAGCTGAACACATCGAGCACGCGCAAATCTTTGGCAAAATGTGACATTTGTAAACGGTTCATACGGTGATCGTAAAACCAGCCTGTTTTTTGTCCAAGCAACACGGGGGCGTGAAATTTTGCGCCATTTTCTTCTAGGAAAACATCCGTCGGCAAAATGCCTGAAACGACTTCGGTATAAGTAGTTAAGCCTTCTAATTCGCGGATAGTGCTGTCATTACGCAACACAATCGCGGTGGGTTTTAGCACTTTTTCCAAGGCGGCGATGATGTCTTCTTTCATCAATTCCATGCCAGCGGTGGTGATTTGCGCGACGACAACATCACCAAAACGATCCACCACTAAACCGGGTAAAAAGTCACTTTCGCCAAATACCAAACGATAATAAGGCTTATCAAACAAGCGTTCCCGCAGCGAAAGTGCCACATTTAAACGATGTACCAACAGAGAACGATCTAAAACATAATCGGGGTCGCGGCTGACCATGCGGACAGAAATCAGGGAATGCGGGTTAATATAGCCCGTGCCCATCACGGTAGGGGTCGCATCGTGATTCAAAACCTGCACAGCCTGCCCTGCTTGAAAACTGGTCAGGGGGCTTTTTTGGGTATCGATTTCGTTGCTGTATATCCACGAATGCCCCGCATGTAACCGGCGATCTGCATTTTTTTTCAAATAAACTTGAGCAAGAGCCATGCGTTGTTCCAATCAGTCAATTAAGGGAGCTTGATCTTACTGGGTTTAGGTAAAATTGCAATGTTAGACAACACTTAGTGAAGTGTATGGTCAACAGCACCAAATAGGACATGCTATTGAAACCGTATTTGGTCAACTCAAAAGGGTAGTGCAAAATAAGTAAGGATTTTAGCCAACTTGATTGTCTGAATCAGGATTGACAGGATTATCCGAATTAAACAGGATTACCACTGATATTAACAACGTTAAGTTTTATTCTTTAATCCTGTAAATCCTGATTCAGATAATCATTATAACTTGAGCACTACCAATGTTTAATATTTTAAGTCCTCTTTAGGGGATTTAGGGACTGGTTTTAAGGTTTAGCCCTCTTTAGGTAGGGGGTGGGGCGCAGTTAAAACTCAATTGATGACATGCCCTAAGGCGAAAAGAAGAAAAGCTATCGTCAAAAGACGTTTGTCCGA
>JBDLSS010000379.1:0-4415 GCA_039799345.1 Pseudomonadota bacterium | reverse complement strand
ACAATGGATTGCGCTTCTGGCGTGTTCGCTTGTGGAGCTTGCCATGTATTACCTTGGTCTGTACTGGTAAATAAGCCTTGAGATGTGCCTAATAACAACTTGAATTTGCCATTTTGCAAAGTGGCCCCCAACACATAGCGCGCATAGGCATCAGATAAAGTCTGGTTATTCACTTTGACAGTACGGGTTTGCCACGTTTTCCCCGTGTCATCCGTACGATGTAGTTTCACCACGCCATCACTGTATGAAGTAATGTAGAAAATATTCGGATGGTCGCCCTCAAAGACTAAACCTGTGGGCGAACCTGTCATTTCAGGCACGGGCAATACCTGCCAAGTTTTACCACGGTTGGTGCTGAATACTAAATTGTCGTGATTAAACGCGAATAAACGCTCGGGGTCTTGCGGGTGTAAATATAAGGCTCGCAAGGTATAACCATCATACGTTGTGGACAAACCTGCTGTATAACTTTGCCAAGAGTTACCCGCATCATTGCTGACATAAATACCATGACCTAAAGAGCCAACGTAAATGATATTGGAATCTGTGGGATGAACGATTATGGTATAAATCTGTTTATAAGTTGTAGTCCGTGCATAATCAAAGATGGTATATGATTGGATGCCGACATCACTGCGTACCCATGTTTTTCCACCATCGATACTTTTCGACAATGCACTCAATGTACTGGCTTCAACTCCCCCCGTATTAGCATTCGTTGCTACATAACGTATGTTGCTATTATTGGGATCAATGGCTAGATGACTCCATGCACCGCTGCTTTTGGGGCTAACCTGTGTCCAACGATAATAATGCGGATTATTGGCAACGCGACTGGGAAAAACGAGGGAGGTCGTGGGAGCTGGAGTGCTTGGAATAGATGTACTGGGTGTATTTGGAACAGATGGGTTGGGCGTAGATATTGAAGGCGTAGAAACAGCCGTTGTACCGCCCCCACCACCTCCCCCGCAGGCAACAAGACTACATAATATCAGCACAAAACTCGAAATACGTAACATAAAAATGCCTCAGAACTTAATAATATCTACATCACATTGTATGTGAAATAGACTCCTTGTAAAGTCTAGTAACTCTCAGGGATAACGCGGCTTTCTAATCCTATTTGTCTACTTTATAATGAGGACTTAATTCTAAAAACTGGACTCAAACATGGCAGTGCTTCGTTGTGCAAGTTGTGGATATTTACGAGAAGTTGGCAATCAGTACATCGACAAAACTATTGCCTGTCCGCTTTGCAAAAAAGCCGCTGTCGTGCATGAAACCGTGGTGCTGATTCAAAAATTAAATGAAAGAATCAAACATCTCAAACAAATAGCTATTGAAGCCAATGAAAAAGCCGCTGAGGCACAGCCTGAAAGCTTAGTCGGTTTATTTAATTCGTTTAATCAAAGCACAGAGCCTGAGCCTGCTGCTAAGCAAGCCGTCAAAACCGTTGCGAAAACCCCCGTTAAAAAATTAGATAAAGGCTATGCTTTTGCCAATGAAAAAGATTTTCCATTTGAAAATAATCTGAGCAGCCTACAACACTGGTTTAGCAGTCGTCGTATTGGCTTGACACTGGAAGATGCAAAAATGGATATTTCAGGCTATTTTGACGAAGTTGCCATTGAATTGGGCGATAATTACGCGCTGTTTAAAAAATTACTGGTTTTAATTAAACGCCAGCAACTGAAAGAAAAAGCCACAGTTCGCGTGCCTTTTAAAGATTATTCTGAACACGATCTCGGAAAGATAAAAGATTTTATCGATTTTTTATATAAATGTGCGTTCATCACACGTTATAACCTCGACCAAAAAACTAAAGACGCGCTGTATTTATCCTTGCAGCCCGCCCGTAACATTGTGAATTTTTTCAATGGCGACTGGCTGGAATGGTATGTGTTTATGAAAGTGACTTCGTTATTATGGGAGCGCAAGTTAAACTTTGGTTATTGTCGCAGCGGGAAAATTAGCTTTGAAAACAATGACCACAACGAAATCGATTTGTTCTTTTTAATTGAAAACAAAATGCCGTTGTGGATTGAATGTAAATCAGGCGAATTTCGGGACTCTTTGCATAAATATCAGCAATTACGCAAACGTTTGAATTTGGACAAAACCCAAGCAATGTTATTTGTGCTGGGTATCAGCGCGGAAGAAGCGGCAGCTTTGACCCAATCTTTCGAGATTACCATTGTGAATGAATCCACTTTTTTGACGCATTTACCACAGTTTCTTGCCGAATAAGCGCGGATTTTAAATTCACACAGAGGCTGAAGAATTCGGATTTTCTTCATGCACAATAATAACTTCAAGGTGAATTCCTGAAACTTTCACGATTTTCACCCGTGTCCCTTCGGGGCAATCTTCGCCTTCCACCCGCCAAAAACTGCCATCAATTTGAACTTTGCCCCGACCATCAATAATCGGTTCAACCACAGTAAACACACGCCCTAAATATTGCAGAGTGCGCTCGTTTAACAAAGGCTGTTCGCTTTGGATTGGATTTTTTGCAAAGTAGGCTCGCCCCAAAATCACCGCAATCAGTGCGATGATTGCATAAATAAACAACTGAGATTCAAAGCTGAGATAAGGCATAAACATTACTAAAAAACCCACGACAACCGCAGCAATCCCAATCCAGATAAAAAATGCACCGGGCAATAAAATTTCTAAAATGAGCAACATGCTACCAAATGCCCACCAGTGCCAAGAAGTTGGATGAAGAAATTGCACCGCAATACTCCTTTAATTCGGGGTTTTAAGATTGGGCGTGTTAGGCGTTTCATTTTCCTTTTCAGCAGCTTGTTTTTTGCTAAAAATTTCTTTAGCAATTTCAGAAATCCCCCCTAAAGACCCAATCATGCTGGAGGCTTCCAAAGGCATCAAGATTAACTTTTGATTGTCCGCACTGGCAATTTTCCCCAAGGCATCAATATATTTCTGAGCCACGAAGTAGTTAATTGCCTGAATATTACCGTTGGTGATGGCACGAGACACCATCATCGTGGCTTTGGCTTCGGCTTCTGCCAAACGTTCACGGGCTTCTGCGTCCTTAAATGCCGATTCGCGTCGCCCTTCTGCTTCTAAAATCATCGCTTGTTTTAAACCTTCTGCATCCAAAATGGCAGCCTTACTTGAGCCTTCCGCTTGTAAAATTTCTGCCTGCCGTTTGCCTTCTGCTTCCAAAATGCTGGCGCGTTTATCACGTTCAGCCTTCATTTGCCGTGCCATAGAATCGACTAAATCTTTGGGGGGTGAAATATCTTTAATGTCAATCCGCAGAATTTTCATACCCCAAGGACTGGTGGCTTCGTCCACCACGCGCAATAATTGATGATTGATTTCATCGCGTTTCGAGAGTAACTCATCCAATTGCATAGACCCCATGACCGTCCGAATATTGGTCATGGTTAGGTTTAAAATCGCGCTGGTTAAATTGCCGACACGATACGCCGCCTCGGCAGAATTAATCACTTGGAAAAATACCACGCCATCTACCCGAATCATCGCGTTATCGCGGGTAATCACTTCTTGTGAAGGCACTTCCATGACTTCTTCTTTCATGCTTAATTTTTGACTGACGCGGTCAAAAAACGGCACGATAAAATTCAAACCGGGGCGCAATGTGCGGGTGTAGCGTCCAAAGCGTTCTACGGTGTATTCCATGCCCTGAGGAACGGATTTCACGCTCATCAACACGGTGACAATTACCAATAAAAGAAAAAAACCGACGAAAGTTGCAATGCCTAAAGCTCCAGCCATTATCTATTCTCACTTTTGTGTTGACGCAAAGGACTGCGTTGCATAAGTTATTCAGATGTTAGTTATATTTTAGCTTATTACGCAAGCTCATAAATCTTTAAAAAGCTAACTTGCTTATTTGGAGTACGCTTGTTGGTAGTGCTCAAGTTGTAATGATTGTCTGAATCAGGATTTACAGGATGAAAGAATTTTCAGAATTAAACATAATGTTGTGAAGATCAGTGGGTAATCCTGTTTAATTCGGATAATCCTGTCAATCCTGATTCAGACAATAAGCAGGCTAAAATCCTTACTTATTTGGCACTATCACTTTATGGCAGTGACGCGAGAGTTTAGAAACGAGATAAATAAGTATTAAAAGATGTGTAGGTATCTATGCCATTTAGGAATGGCAGGGATAACATAAATAGAAAAAGCGAGATATTTCAAAAATATCCCGCCTTTATTTGAAATTAATTCGCATTAATCAGTTCTAACAAATGCGCCATATCTAAATGAGAACTGGTTTTCAGCATACGATTCGCCAGTCTTTCCAAATTGCTCATGTCAGTGGTGGTAATAATCTGTTTCACTTCAAGATACGATTCAGGATTGACGCTAAAACCGCGCAATCCCAACCCCAATAATAAACGCACATAGCGACTATCACT
>JBDLSS010000378.1:0-4842 GCA_039799345.1 Pseudomonadota bacterium | reverse complement strand
TAATTCTGAAAATCCTTTAATCCTGTAAATCCTGATTCAGACAATCATTACAACTTGAGCACTACCAAAAATATTATGTCCTTTGTTTCACTTTCTCTAAGGCTGCTTGCAATTCAGCCGTACGCACAGGTTTAGTCACATAATCCTGCATACCTACAGCGAAACATTTCTCTCGATCTTCTCGCATTGCATTAGCAGTCATCGCAATAATCCACGGACGTTCACTTGTCGCCCACGTATTCACAATCACTTTAGTGGCTTCCAAACCATCCATTTTGGGCATTTGCATATCCATTAACACCACATCGTAATGCTGCTTACGCAAAATATCCAAAGCATCTAAACCATCGACAGCAATATCCACATTGTTATAGCCCAGCTTTTTAAGCTGCAAAAGCCCTACTTTACGATTCACCTCATTGTCATCTACCAGTAAAATGCGCATCATATCAGCAAGTTCTGAGGTCTCAAGTGTCACAGGTACAGCATTAACGGGGGTTTCCAACTCATTTTGTGAGACAGCATTTTCAGATAATTTAGGCACAATCACTAAAGTAGAATCTAAAATCTGTAAAAAGATTTCAAGCAAACGTTGAGGGCGAATGGGTTTCGCAATGCACGCCCCAAACGGCAGCCCAAACGGTAACTGACGATTTTGCCGACTACAGTTATACGCAAGAATCATCACGGGCGAACTTAGAGACTCGAAAATATCCAAATGATGGATACTATTAATATCTAACAGCGTTAAATCTGCCTTTCTGGGCGGCAAGACTTTTTCAGTGAAAACTTGCATTCCCCAGCAGCGCGCTTGCTGCATTACTAATTGTTCGTTGCTGGGTGATAAATTAATCAACAACAGAATTTTATCCTGCAAACGCGCATGAGTTTCATATAAAACTTGTTGCGGTTTGCTGTCTGTGCTCGGCACTTGAATGGTGAAATAGAAAGTCGAACCTTGTCCCAATTGACTCTCAGCCCACACGCGCCCCTGCATCAATTCACTCAAATGCTTGCTAATCGTCAGCCCCAAACCCGTGCCACCATATTTGCGCGTAGTCGATTCATCTGCTTGGGTAAAGGACTGAAATAGTAACTCGATTTTATCTGCCGCAATTCCAATACCCGTGTCGCGCACACTGAACTGTAATTCTTGTAAGTTCTCGCCGCAGGGCATGGCTTGAACGGAAATCGCAATTTCGCCACGCTCGGTAAATTTGACCGCATTGCTGAGTAAATTTACCAAAATCTGTTGTAAACGGGTGCTGTCACCAACAATACACTGCGGCACATTCGATTCAAATTGGTAAATTAAATTAAGCTGTTTCTCACCTGCCCGACTACTGATTAAACCCAAGGCATTTTCTACACAAACCCGTAAATCAAATTCACGTTGTTCAAGGGTGAGCTTTTTCGCTTCGATTTTGGAAAAGTCTAAAATGTCATTAATCAGCGTCAGCAAAGTATTACTGCTGCTGTGAATAGTGTTTAAATATTCGCGTTGTTCTCTGTCGAGTGGCGTATCTTCTAACACATCCGTCATCCCAATAATCGCATTCATAGGAGTACGAATTTCATGGCTCATATTTGCCAAGAATAAAGATTTCGATTCTGCGGCAGAAAGTGCCGCTTGACGGGCTTCCGCTAATTTTGCATTATCAATTTCAAGCCGTTGGTTTAATTCTTTAATTGCCTCATTGGCTTGCGCTAACTTTTCTGTGCGTTGTGCGACTTTTTCCTCGAGATTGGCATAAAGCCGCGCATTTTCGATAGAAATTGCCAACTGGCTGGAAATCAATTGTACGAGTTCTAAACGGTTTTCGGTAAATACCGCGCTACTTAGATTATTTTCTAAATAAATCACGGCTAATAATTTTCCTTGATTTAACACAGGGCTACACAATATCGATTTTACATATTGTGTTTGAATATAGGGGTCTATCCCGTAACGCGCATCATTGACCGCATTATCTAAAATAACCGCTTGCTGGGTATGAATTACTTGTTGCACCAAAGCAACAGGGAGCATGGGAACTTCTCGTGCATTCAAACGCAAGGGCTGAGACGGCGCAATACTAAAACTCTGTGTATTACTGTGTGCTTCAATGCACCATTGCCCTGATTTTTCGAGCAATAATAGCCCATGTTGTGCGCCCGCATTTTCCATCACAATGCTGATGAGTTTTTTCAACAAACTGCTGAGCTGGATTTCTTCGGACAAACTGCGCGAGGCTTTGATAATTGAGGTTAAATCTAAGTTATCATCTAAACGACTGGTGCTAATCGTTCGTGTCCCTGAAACAGGCTGTTTTTTCACGACCTCATCTAAACCCCAGTCAGGGTAACGATTTTGCAGAGCCGTGAGTTTTGCGGTTGCGCCCCAAAGCTGATAAGAATAGTAAGCTTCTCGAATATAGCTCATGACAATTTGAGGATAGGCGCGCTGCTGCCAAAAAAGTGCGGCACGTTCACAGGCTAAACCTTCCTCTTGTCGATAATTATTTTCTCGCGCCAATTCTATCGCCTGTTGGTAATAGCGCATTGCCTTGAGATCATCTTTCTCCAGTCTTGCCTGCTCAGCTTGGATAAGAGCTAAACGATGGGAATTATTGCTAGGGCCGAGTTTTGCCCATTTTTTCATCTTGGCAAGGTCTCGTTTGAGTGCTTTGGTATATTGTGCCTTGCCGCTCCCCACAGGCAACAAGACCAAACGTGCCAACGCGCTATAAAAGTGCAGGATGGTATTGTGATTCATCCCCGTCACCCCTAGCGCAGTCACCCCAGAAGAATCGATTTGTTCGGCATAATAAACCGTAAGTTCATATTGCCCAAACCAGCAACTTAACATCACTTTGTGCACATAAAAAAAGGCTAATGCTGTTATATCATTGGCTTGCGTGTGCAAAGGCAGCATGACCCGTTCATCATAAGCATCTCCAATCAATAACCAAGGTTCATCAGTGCCCTTGCCCATAAAATTACGAATGCTTTGTAAGACGATTTGGTTATAGTAAAGTGCGGTTTGTTGCTTAATTTGTGCAATGGCGGCGACGTATTTCGTGGTGTCGGCTTCGACCTCGTCGAGTTTTTTCACCCCAGAAAACAAACTGTAGTCGCAGTGCATAAAAACAGCGTAGCCTGCATATTCAAAATCGCCCGTGTCAATGCCAGACTGATATGCTTCTAATAATGGCAACAACGTACCTGACAAGGGATATTCCCAATGCCAGACATAATTATAAAAGAAGAAATGCGTGCGACATTTCAAATGATTGGCGTTAAATTTATCCAATAAGTTCAGAGCCAATCGCCCAAATTGATTGCCTGTCCGAATATCCCCCATCACGCCACACAAAATCAGCGCGTAACACGCATAGCCAAATGCAGAGGTGACGTTATTACCCCGCTGGAGCGAGACGGTCATTAATTTAATCGAGATTAAAATCATCAAATACGGATTTGCAATATATGCCGCAGAATAAATACAGCTCATAATCCGCATGATTGCCAAATCATTGGGCTGTTCGGTAATGGGCAATTGATCGAATTGCGCTACATTTTTTCCCAATAAAGAAAATTTCGCTAAGTAGAAATCACGTAAAATATGCTTGGCATTGGCTTTTTTTGGAAAGTTGACCCCGAGCATTTTCAATACGTTAAGAGCTAAATCAATCGCTTGTATAGGTTGATTTTGTGCCATGAATGCTTGAATTTTGATTTCATGGACAGGCACTTTATCAATGAAATCATGGGCACATTCAAGCACCACATTCATCCAGTTTTCCATCTGCTCATAGCTAGAATTTAAATAAGCGGCTTCCGTCGCCTCAACATACAATTCTAAACTTAAGCGATAGTCGCTTTGCCAACTGTCTTCTGCCAACAACTGCAAACCTTTTTGCAAATATGACAAGGCAGGGGTATAAGCCGCCGAACTTTTTGCCGTGCGCCCAGCCTTTAAATTCAGTTGTGCCAAATGCTTACGTTTTTCAGGCGCGACCATCAAACTTTCTGCAATATTCAAATGATTGACGATTTCAAAAAGATGCTCGTCTAATTCTTTTTCAGTGCTGTTATCTAATAACAATGTACCGACTTGTAAATGCGTGGCAACTTTTTGGGAAGGCTCGATTAAAGAATAAGCGGCTTGCTGTACGCGGTCATGAATGAAGCGGTAGTAAGGAATCAACACGGAATTTTTATGGGAGTCGTTTTTGGGCTGATGACTCAGTTCCATCAGTTCTTGTGCAATTTGTGGTTGCTCGACAAACTTATATAAATCTCCCAACGGAATAATTAATTCTTCACGCAAGGCTTGCCACAAAACTTTCGCAGTTTCGGTGATAGATTTTTGATTGACAATTGCTAAAGTCTTCAAATCAAACTGATTGCCAATACACGCCGCCAATTCCAGCACTGCCTGACTTTCAGGTGACTGTTGTTGGATTTTACTCACCATCAATTCAATCACGTTATCGCTAATGGCAGCGTGTTTTATTTTCTCTAAATCCCATTGCCATTGACCGCTTTGTTTATCAAACTCGATTGCGCCACTGTGATGAAATGAATGCAATAATTGGTTTAAAAAGAATGGATTACCCTGTGTTTTCTCGACGCATAATTGAGCGATAGGCAAAACCAAACCTAATTTTTTGGTTTTTAAGCTGTCCGCAATCAGTTGGGTAACATGCGATAAACTTAAAGGCGATAAAGTCAGCACATTGACCGTGGCTTGTAGTTGGCGAACATTTTTCAGGGTCAACATCAAGGGATGAAATTCATCCACTTCATTATCACGATACGCACCAATAATGAATAAATGCTTTTGATTATCATCATCCA
>JBDLSS010000377.1:0-6604 GCA_039799345.1 Pseudomonadota bacterium | reverse complement strand
CGATTCAGCTCTGATTGCGCGTTTTGGCGACAGCGTGTTTACCTTGTTGTTGATTGATAAGGACACGCATTACAGCAGTGAGTTAGCGGAAAAGATTTGTAAAACCATTGAAGCCACCGTTACTGATCTCAAAGACAAGAGTTCAATCGTTACTACCTGTAGCATTGGGATTGCACCCGTATTTGCGAGTACCACCAGTCCGCAAGATGTACTGACTGACGCTCATGCCGCCTGTTCTATTGTGTCAAAACGGGGCGGCAATGGTTTTGAAGTTTATAAAGCAGTGGTCAAAGCGCAAGATGATAACGATGCTTCAAAACTCAGTAATATTGCAAAAATTATTGAAACTGCGCGTGATGAAAATCGATTTTCACTGTTATTTCAACCGATTGTTAGCCTGAAAGGTGAAAATCAAGAAATTTATGAAGTGTTCCTCAAAATCATCGATGGGGAAGGGCAGCGTATTTCTTCAAGTGATGTTTTTCGCGCCGCTGAACAAAATAATTTAACAACTATTTTAGACAAATGGGTGTTAGAAAAGGCACTGGTGCTGTTGGCAAAACGCCGTCAGGAAGGTTTTGAAACCACGTTTTTTATTAAAATTTCAGACCAATCCGTGCGTGATGAGACCATGTTGATTTATTTGCGTAAATTAATTAAGGCGGCGGGCGTGATTGGAGAGGCTTTAGTGGTGGAAATCAGTGATGCAATTGCGCTCAGTCAGGTAAAAATTGCACGTATCTTTGTGGAATCCTTGAAAAAAATGGGTTGCGGTTCTGCTTTAGAACATTTTGGCACGGGGCTTTCTAATAGTTCGGCAACGACGTTAAAACATGTGCCTGTAGATTATGTGAAAATCGACCGTTCTTTTATCAAGGCATTGACCAATAGCCAAGAAAGCCAAGTCAAAGTTCAGGAAATTGTCACGCTTGCCCAAGAGCTGGGGAAAAAGACCATTGCCGAAGCGGTGGAAGAACCCAACAGTTTGGCGGTATTGTGGCAGTGTGGTGCAGATTATGCGCAAGGGCATTATATTCAAGAACCGATTGAAGATTTAACTTTTAAGTTTTCCGAAGAATAGGATTTCATTGCATTCCGCCTCTTGTAGAGAATAAGTCAGTCAAAATCCGTTCGTTAGTTTTTAAAAGCTGTGACTTAATTTTAGGATGGGTCGTCACTTCCAAAAGACCTGCTAGGTTTGTAAAACGCTAGTAAGTTTTAATTATAGGGTGGGCAATGCCTACCCACTGGGTTTTAACAAGATATTTCTTAAATAAATCCTTGCTGAACTCAAACTAAGTGCTTAAATACAAAGTTTTTTATCTCATATCAATTTGTAAAACCCGCATCGTTGGAATGAGATAAATGCTTCTAAGACTTGTGTAGATACCTATGGCTTTAGCCCTAGGGGGTTGGGAGCGCAGCTAAAGTCCCATTAATTATATGCCTTAGTCCTCTGAATACTTTATTGAAAAAATTCGACTATGCAACAGTATATTATCGGCTGGGATGTTGGCGGGGCACATCTCAAAGCAACCTTACTCGCACCCACAGGGGAAATTCTTTGGGTTGCACAATATCCTTGTCCTTTATGGCAAGGCTTACGGCATTTACAACAAGCCATTGCAGCGGTGATAGAAGCGATTCCACATTGTTTACAAGCCCGTCACATCGTCACCATGACAGGTGAATTAGTTGATTTATTTCCAGATCGTCATCAAGGCGTACTCAGCTTAATTCAAGAATTACAAAGCGCGCTCGCTCATGCTGAAATTTACTTTTTTGCGGGCGCAAACACGCTAGTGCCGCCCGAAGCCGCTTTATATTTAACCGACAAAATTGCTTCCGCCAATTGGCTGGCAACTGCGTATTATCTGGCGCAAGCGACCTCTGAAGGTTTACTCATCGATGTGGGCAGCACTACCACCGACTTGCTAATTTTACAAGGGCAACGGGTTGCTTATCGCGGTTATAGTGATGCGGAACGCTTACAACAAGGCGAGCTGGTTTATACAGGCATGGTGCGCACAGCAGTGATGAATTTGACTGCACGCGTGCCGTTTGCAGGACAATGGCAACCTTTAATGGCAGAATATTTTGCCACCACGGCAGACGTGTATCGCTTATTGAATAAATTGCCTGAATATGCCGATCAATTGCCCAGCGCGGATGGACAGGAAAAAACTTTATTCGGAAGTTCGCGCCGATTGGCACGAATGTTGGGGCGTGATGTGCATGATGCACCGTTAGAACATTGGCAGGCAGTTGCCCAATATCTTGCCGATTGCCAACAGCAACAAATTCAAGCCGCCATTGCGCTGCAATTTTCTCGGGGCTTGTTGTCTAGCGATGCGCCTTTGATTGGCGCGGGCATTGGGCGAGGTTTGGTGCGCTCGTGGGCAAAGACTTTGAAACGTCCTTATCGTGAATTTGGGGATTTCATTCGAGTGAAAGCAGATTATCGACAATTAGCGAGTGATTGCGCCCCAGCGGTGGCGGTGGCGTATTTGGGATTGACTAAGTAAGTCGGATTTAGGACTGGAAATCCTTTGAGGACTGCCAGTCCTGATTAAATTTAACGGTCGATGATCGACAGCTTTCCTAAATATACTACAGCTACTTCAGGCAAGGCATTTACCTTGGAATTTGGCGCGACAAATTCAAATAAACCTGAATCCTGCGTTTTTCCAAACGGATCAATTACTTCATTTAAAGTACGTCCCGTGCCACGGAAATGTTCAAAAATACTTAATTTTCTTTCGATTAAATCACGATACGCCCAATTGCTGCCACCATTGGCTTTTAACACCGCATATTCGGTCGTTTTCATCAATTGCTTGACCGCATCAGACGTATTCAAAGCCATTTGCTTTTCAGCATCGCTGGTGAAAAACAAAGCGGTGGGGGCAAACTCCCCTTTCTTATCAGGGCTGACAGGCGCGTCTGTTCCTAATTTTTGCAACAAGCTCATCACGTTATCCCATGTGGGCACGAAAATATTCTTGTTCCAATCCTCGGGCAGTTTGCCATCTTTCACGGGCGAGAGTTTGATGTCATCTGCATAACGGAAAATCACTGCCACCATCGGTTCATCACGTTGCCAGCGAATAATATCTTCTGCTTCATAGCCAATATCTAAATAGATGTCTAATAAACCCTTGCCCTGAATGCCTTCAGGCGTGGTCATAAACACAAAAGGTTTTGTGCCCAAAATGGCATTGTCGGCAATTTTATTGTCGGCGGTCATGATATGTTTACGGGGCGCAATCCGCGCAAAATAAGCATTCGGCTGTGATAAATCCCCATAAGCCACTTTAGGCGTTGCGGGATTAATCAAAGTGTTGACGATTTCTTGCATTTTTCCTGTAACGCTTGCGGGATATAGCAAAGCACGATCTTCTGCGAATGCGCTCTGTGTGAATGAACACAGCAATAATAAGCTGGATGTAAAATAACGTTTAAACATGGGTGATGACCTCCTTGATAGTGTCCCGCCTAATCCTAACTGATTTCTCTTAAGAGTCAACCAATACCATCCAGAGATTTACATAAACAATGAAGTTTCATGCTTACCTAAATCCAGCCTTCCTTGTACAATTCAATTCGGTTTCCTCGACATATTACGCGCATGTTTATTTCAAAACTTACAATTATTGGTGTGGGATTAATTGGTGGCTCTTTTTCACGGGCATTACGCCACGCAGGGCTAGTAGGCAAAATCACGGGCTGCGGGCGCGATGTCGCCAATCTCAAAATCGCGCTCGAATTAGGCATTATTGACGACTACAGTGTTGATGTTGCCGAGGCGGTGCGTGATGCAGATTTAGTGGTGGTTGCCGTGCCCTTGATGGCGATGGGGAAAATTTTTGCTGCGATGCGTCCCACACTTACCCCTCATGCTTTGATTACCGATGTGGGCAGTGTTAAAGCCTGTGTGATTGAAGCCGCCCGCGAAAACTTAGGGGAACATTTCCCGAATTTCGTCGCAGGACACCCCATAGCAGGAGCGGAAAAAACAGGTGCAGCGGCTTCTTTTGCTGAATTATTTCAACAACGGCGCATTGTACTTACGCCCACCATCGAAACTGATAAACAAGCATTATACAAAATTTCTGAATATTGGCGAAAAACAGGGGCAAATGTGGTAGAAATGTCAGCCGCACAACATGACTTAATTCTTGCCGCAACCAGCCATTTACCGCATGTTTTGGCATTTACCGTGGTCAATACCTTGGCAGAAATGCAAACCAAAGAAGATGTTTTTCAATTTGCCGCAGGCGGCTTTAGAGACTTTAGCCGTATTGCTTCTAGTGATCCACAAATGTGGCATGATATTTGTTTATCCAATCCCCAAGCAATTTTATCTATCATTCAAAGTTTTGAACAACATTTGCACCAATTGCGTGATGCCATCATTCAACAAGACAGTCAAAACTTATTACAACTATTACAGCACGCCAAAACACTGCGTGATCAGTTTGTTGGATAAAATAAGACTTCTGAATCGGGATTTTCAGAATTAACAAGCTGAATAGGTTCTCAAACGATAAGCGACTAATCCTGCTAAGCCTAATTTAGACAATAATATAGACTTCTACATCCCCTAAAAGAAGCTAAAAATAAGAATTAAAGCGATTTTAAGTTCCCTTTAGCTCAGTTAGGGGCTTCTTTCATCGCTGTTTAACAGTCGATTTCCGACTGAGGTGCAGTGATTTTACTGCTTAGTTTTGCAAGATTCTCGTCATTTAGGTCATTTGAACACAATGAATATCGCCGCATGGTTTCCTGCTTTGCGTCAGCGTTTACCCGCTGCACTGGTATTATTGTCTGCATTGAGTAGCACGTTTTTTATGTGGAATCTTGCAAACAATAATATTAACTATGCTAATCATGCCGAGTTCAATTTGCGAGCGGAACGTTTTAAAGTCGCTTTAGAAGATAAAATACAAGCCTATAGCTATGTACTTCATGCGTTTCGTCCCTTATTTTTGCAAGGCGATACCGTTGATTTCAATCATTGGCAAAACCATGCAAATTTGCTGGGTTATCGTGATTATTATCCCGGTATTCGCACCGTGGGTTTTACCAAACGGATTACTGCTAATAATTACCAAGCCTTCTTATCAGAAATGCAGACCACTGTGTCGCCTAGTTTTATTATTCATCCTGAAGGCGTGCGTGAATGTTACCAACCCGTCACCTTTGCCGATCCCTTTGATGGTCGTGCAAAGAAAAATTTGGGTTTTGATTTATGGAGCGAGCCAATACGGCGGGTTGCAATGGAAATTGCGCGGGACACGGGAAAAATGGCGATGACTCACAAAATTACGCTGCTGCATTCTGTCAGTCATCAAAGCAATATTTCAGGGTTTTTAATCTTTGTACCGATTTATCAAAATGGGGGACAACCTGAAACCCTCGAACAACGCCGTCATAAATTACTGGGATTTATTTTCAGTCCATTTTCAGTGCCACAACTTATCGAAGATTTACGAAATGAAGACGATGACTTACGCAGTGGGAATAATGTCGATATTGGGTTGGAAGTTTATGATGGTGACAAAATTGTCCCCAATAATTTGATTTATCAAGATACAACTTCAAAGCAAAATTATATTCCACGCTTTGAAAAAGCACTGAGTCTGAATATAGGACAACATATTTGGACACTGCATTTCATTACCTTGCCCGAATTCGATCAGGCTTTTCAGAATAATTTACCGCAGCTGATTATCATAGGCGGCACTTTGGTCAGTTTTTTATTATCTATCCTCACCTTGTCACTGACTCATAGCCGTAACACCTTGTTACAAAAACAACGTGTCGAACAAGCCCTGTTAAAAAGCGAAGAACGTTTTGATTTGGCAATGCGCGGTGCAAATGATGGTTTGTGGGATTGGGATATTACCAGCGGCAAAATGTATTGCTCTGCCCGTTTTAACGAAATGTTAGGACTCGCTGTGGATCAGTTGTTATCAATTCGGGACTGGAGCGCGTTGATTCATCCCAATGATGTCGACAAGGCTTGGAAGGATATGCACGCTTATTTAGAACATCATTGCAGTTATTACCGTAATTTACACCGCATGCGCCACCAAGAAGGCTATTACATCTGGTGTTTAAGTCGCGGCACAGCAGTCTGGGATCAGGATGGGCATCCACAACGTGTCGTTGGCACTTATACCGATGTTAGCCAACAAAAAGCGGTTGAAGAAGCTTTACGCCACAGTGAAGAACGGTTTGAACTGGCGATGCGGGGCGCAAATGATGGCTTATGGGATTGGAACATTGAAACTGATAATGTGTATTATTCGCCCCGTTTTAAACAGATTTTAGGCTTACCACCCGAGCAAAGACTGAATTTACAAGGTTTTAGCAGCTTGGTGAATTCTGAAGATCGGCTAATGATTCAGAGCAGCACCCGCGATTATTTCGCAAAACATCTGCCAAATTATGAAATTCGTTACCGTGTGCGACATCAACAAGGGCATACGATTTGGTTGTTGTCGCGAGGGATCGCGGTGTGGAATGAAGCGGGCAGAGCAGTACGCATGATTGGCACTGTCGTCGATATTACCCACACCAAACAAGTCGAGGAAGAGCT
>JBDLSS010000376.1:0-2510 GCA_039799345.1 Pseudomonadota bacterium | reverse complement strand
GGAAGCCTTTTCCTTCGGCCCTGCATTATCCAGACTTCAAAATAACGAACCTAATGAGCCTAACCATGCGCTAGAGCCAACAGGTATGCTTGTCACGGATCGTGCTTTCGCACGCTCCGCGCCAAGCACACCTGTGGCTAAGCTTAAACGTTAGGCAGAAATATACAATCCATGAAAACAGCCCTCATCTTACTTACGCTGCTTACCACCGTTCGCTTGCTTTCAGCTGCGCCTGAACCGAATTCTGAAGCCAAATCACTTATGAACGATATTGCGCGACACGCACGCGAAATACGCGAACTGACATTTCCCCGTCCCTCAGGTTATGATCCAGATTTAAGCGATATAAGCGATTCAACCCGTTATTTCAACAGAGACGTCGAAGCCCTCTCCCATATAGACCCCAGTCTTGTTGAGTCTTCAATCGAATTTTACGGGGTGAAATTCAACGAACTTATCAAGAATGCGAAAGCAACGATTGAGAAAAATAAAGGTGCCACGGAAAAGTCTTCTAAAGATATTATCCCAGCCGATGCATTGATTAATGCAAATATGGCCATTAAAACAGGCCAGCGCGGAATCGAATCTTTATCCGGACAAGGAGATGAAGCCATGAAAGAAGCCGTAGAATATTTAGAAATCTACAGAGACTTTAAGAAAAAGGCTGAGGCAATTGATTTACGCAGTATCACCAAGAGAAAAGAAGAGTTTGGGATCATTGAAGATAAGTTAGTAGCCCCCGTAACAGCCTATCTCGAACGAATTGCAGCGGTAAAGCTCGCTCAACAAGCAGAAGAAAAGCGTATCCGAGAGCTGGAAGAAAAGAAGAAGCAGCAAGAATACGACACCAAACTTGCAGACGCTAAAAATTTAGGATTTGATTTCATACAGGAAGGATTATTGAGTTTCGTTATCAGCGTTCGCGATCAATTGGTGTCACTTCGTGATGCCAAGAGGTATTTGATTCACACAAGCCCCAGTGATGACTTTACAGTCCTTAACGTAGTGGATGATTATGTCATTTACTCGACCCAATATAATTCAGTGGAATCCTTTCAGGTTGCCATTGTTAAAGTTAAAAATAGATTTTATGGAGAAGGGGCGCCGATGGTAGCCTCGCGCCTTAAATTTCGCGAAGTGCAAAGGTTCCAAAATGTGCTGAAATCACAGAAGGAAATCTTGGTATTTGAAGAAATCAGATGAGCACTTCCTGCAAATAAGCCGAAGTATGAAGAGCCGGATTCCGGCTCTCGAAAAGAATATCTTGATGTATAGCTCCAGCCTAACTGATGGTAGATTTTATACAGAAATATGAAATTTGTCATTACGAGTGATTGTCTTGAAGGCGGAAAGCACAGAGCCGAAGGCGAGGTCGTTGAATATACAGACGCGAGACTCATTTCCGACATGCGTGCGGCGGGCCGTATCGTCGAATATGGAACCCAAAATGCTAATTTTCACATAAAGCAGGGCAAGGAGCGGCGTCGCCGTAAAGTGATAGATCCAGAAAAGAAATGGACACTAGACCGTAGACTCGCGGTTCTAAGCATCATTCTCGCGGTTGTTGGATTTGTTGGTTCTGTCGTCGCACAATGGCTGCTCCAAGGCTGATTCCAATGCTCAAACCAAGAATGAAAAATGAGCCTAACAAGGCGCTAGAGCCAACACGGATGCTTGTCACGGATCGTGCTGCGCACGCTCCGCGCCAAGCATCCGTGCGGCTCATCTAAAACGTTAGGCAGAAAATGAACCAAATCTCGCCTCCAAAAAAATGAACCAAATCGCACCTCGCATAATATTAACACGAATTCTTCCACACGCTTACATGGCGCTTGGTTACTATTTGTGGGTTTCTGATTATAAGCATGCTCTTGGGCAGAGTGTTTTTACCGGTAAATTCGCTACCGACTTACCTGCTAAAGTTGAAATTGATTATTTGGAGTTTTCTATCGGAGAAGGCAGTCTAACCGCATTTAGGAAGTTTAACGATTTTTTCGCTGGCGAAAAGATAATCGACGGGAAAAAGAAACGGCAGTCTGACGATATATTTGTTACAGATTTCTTTCCTAATTTCCCAGTTTGTAGATTCCTGAAGGATTCCGAAGTGATACAAATCAATAAAACCGTTGCCCATCTTACATCGTTTACTTCTCCAGCAGAATCCGACCATTTGAATATTATTGATATAACTGGTCGATTTATAGATGTTTTTAGCGTATTTTGCGAGTATGTGGTTAAAGCCGAATCCACGATGATTCCTGACGATATCGCACAAATTGCGGAAGGTTTTTCGGCTCAACTAACAGCCTATAAAAGCACACTAAACCAAACCCACAGAGCCTAACCAGTCGCTAGAGCCAACACGGATGCTTGTCACGGATCCTGCTGCGCAGGCTCCGCGCCAAGCATCCGTGCGGCTCATCTAAGACGTTAGGCAAAAACAGAAATACTATATGATTCCCACGTCCTTGACCGTTCGGCCGACAACGACAAGCCGGGCTTCGTTCGGT
>JBDLSS010000375.1:0-3088 GCA_039799345.1 Pseudomonadota bacterium | reverse complement strand
CTGTCACAGGATAATTAATTGATAAGATAAAGATAAATATTAATAATTTCATTTTCATGAAAAACTCCTACACCATTTTTTAGTTAGACAACTATTGTATCAGTGCAAAAATAGTCAGATTTGTCGACATCAGAATGCACCCAAGTTCAGCGTTTCTAAACCTGTGTTACTCAACTCATTTGATCAGTCCTGATGCTGACAATCACCAAGCCCATGAGTACTATCCCCTTTATTTTAATCTCATCGCTTATATTGCACTACCAAAAATCAGTCATAATAATAATGGGATAACTGAATAATGAGGATAAAAATTCTTGGTTTAATATTTGCACACAAACATAAAACAGCTTATGACATGTTTTCAAATTTGAAAAAACAGACAGAACGGATAGGCTGTTTATTCATATAGAGAAAGAATCAGGTGACAGTCCTTTATTTCTCAGGAACTGTAGTAAAATATTACACAACAGCGTTACCTTTTGGGCAATTACAGCGTATCCGTGGACATTAACAAACCTAATCATAAATATGAGGGAGCAATTCCCCTGAGAAAACGCCTTGCTTTTCGACAAGCAAAGTATGTTGTGTTGATTGCACTGTGTTTAGGCTTTATTTCGGGCAGCATAGAAATTTATTTAGGGCTTTTAGATGAACGTGCCCAGCTCGAAAGCAATCTTAAAAACTTAAGCCAAACCATTCGTTATCCCGCAGCAAAGGCGGCACAACTCGCCGACCGTGAGCTTGCGCAATATGTCGTCGAAAGTTTAAAAAACCATCCTTTTGTCTATAAAATTCGGTTATTAGATGATTCTAATATAAGCCTTATTAATTGGCAATTACCTCCAAAAACAAAATCTTATACCACCTTGATTTATGCCTTGTTTGGTGAACCTAGTGCATTGAATCAATTGCTGTACACCTCCGACATTCTCAGCAGCAACTTGCATTCTTTGTTGCTCAATCCTTATCAGCGGCAAGTCGGATTATTAGAAATTGGGATTGATCCCTACGTGCTTGGAGAACGCTTCATTCACCGTGCCGAAGTGTTTTTAACCTCAGAGTTAACCCGTAGTCTGTTGTTTGGGGTATTATTATTTTGGCTATTTCATCGTGCAATTACCTATCCCTTAGCTCGCATGAGTGGGGCTTTAGCAAAAATGGATTTAGAAAATCCGCAACGCGCCCGCCTTCCTCATCTCCCTGCGCATCAACATGACGAATTCGGTTATTTAATTACCGTGACCAATCAACTGCTGGAAAATATTGAAGGGCATATTAATCAGCAGCTAGAAATCGAAGACAAGCTACGCAAACTTTCCCACGCAGTCGAGCACAGCCCAATTTTAATTGTTATCACTTCGATTGAAGGCATTATCGAATATATCAGTCCCAGTGTAGTGCGCTTATCTGAATACAGTGAAACCGAATTAATTGGTGCGACTCCACGTATTTTTAAAAGCACTTTCACCAGCAAACAACGCTATGTCGAAATGTGGGACACTTTGCTAAGCGGCAAAGAATGGCGTGGACAATTTTTAAACTGCAAAAAAGGCGGCGGTTTTTATTGGGTCAATGCGTTCATCTCCAGCGTGCAAAATAAAGAAGGGCAAATTACCCATTTTCTCGCGGTGGAAGAAGATATTACCGAACTGAAAGTGCGTGAAAAACAATTTGAAGATTTGATTTACTACGACACCCTCACCCAATTACCGAATCGCACTTTATTCGATGACCGCTTACAAAATGTACTGGCACAAATGGGCGAGTCGGGTGAATTTGGCGCGGTAATGCTGTTGGATATTGACCGTTTTAAAACCATCAATGACAGTTTAGGTTATTCGGCTGGGGATAAATTACTTCAAGAAATTGCCACACGTCTCGTTAGCCAAATTCCACGACAAGATACTTTAGCGCGTATTAGTGGCGACAAATTCGCGCTGCTCTTAACCCAATTAGACAGCATCGACCGTGTAGCGAAAATGGCAGAAATGGTGGTGCGCTGTTTTGCAGAACCCTTTAATTATCATCAACAAGAATTCTTTTTTACCATCAGTTTAGGGATTAGTTTGTTCCCCAGTGACGGACAGGACACTGACACCTTACTCAGCAATGCCGAAACTGCGATGTATCGGGTCAAAAATAAAGAACGCAACGGCTATCAGTTTTATAAACCTGCGATGAATGTTCAAGCCGCTGAATTATTAGCCTTGGAAAATAATTTACGGCGGGTGATTTCTGATGTCGATCAGATGAATCAACAGCTTAAAGTCTATTATCAACCGCAAATTGATTTACACAGTGGTAAATTGTGTGGGGTTGAAGCCCTTATTCGTTGGCAACATCCGCAGCGAGGTTTAGTCAGCCCTCGGGATTTTATTCCTTTGGCGGAAGAAACAGGCTTGATTGTGCCGATTGGTGAATGGGTGCTGCGGGTCGCATGTGAACAGGTTAATCACTGGTTTCAGCAAGGTTTGCCACGGATTCGGGTGGCGGTGAATATTTCTGCTCAGCAATTTCAAACGCCGCATTTTGTCTCATTTGTACAAAATATTCTACACAGCACCGCGTTGCCGCCTGAATGTTTAGATTTAGAAATTACCGAAAGCACCTTAATGGGTAATGTACAAACCGCCCAACAAGTATTGGCAAAGTTGAAAATGTTGGGGCTACGAGTTTCAATTGATGATTTTGGAACAGGCTATTCTTCACTGAATTATCTGCGTAAATTTCCCGTCGATACTTTAAAAATAGACCAGTCATTTATCAGTGATTTAAATATAGATGAAGATAATACAACGATCACTAAAGTGATTATTGACATGTCGCATAATTTAAACTTGTCGGTCATTGCAGAAGGTGTGGAAACTGAGGGGCAATTAAATTTCTTGCGTCATCATCTGTGTGATGAAATTCAAGGTTTTTATATCAGTATGCCCCTACCTTATCAGGAGTTTACCGACTTATTGCGGCAAGAACATTTTAGCATTGCCCCACATCCACCCCTGTAAATTACGCGTCCAGTTCACCCTGCCGCGTGATTTCCAAGTCTTTAATAATGCCGTCTTGAATGCTGTAAATCCAACCGTGT
>JBDLSS010000374.1:0-2604 GCA_039799345.1 Pseudomonadota bacterium | reverse complement strand
GCCACGATCAAACTGTGGGCTAACTTTGCTCTTGTAGACATTTAAAATCTGGCTCTAAGCGTATCCAGACCGTATCTATTCAAATTTAGCGCGGCGTTCAAATATCTAACTGCGCTAAAACCATATTCACAACTAAAAATCCTATCTGCCAACGACGCAATTTCTTAATTTTGTCTTGCACTCAATTATCTGGTTTAAATAACCAAAAGCTGAGTCGCTTATGGCTTGGCTCAGTTTACGATTTTTCACCATACCTTTAACGTCCAAATCTTCAATCATAATTGTGTCAAGATGCACACCAGCAAAAACATAGTGTTTTATTAGGAATAATGATTTCTTAGCATTTCGCAGAATAAACCCTATTTTTTGCTTTAAAAGTTTCAGAAATAGGTGATTATTTTTGAAACTTCTTTTTAAGAATTACTTAATAATCATTGTGATAAAATGAACCCAAGTGGGTAGCATTGATAGTATGAATATTATTAAAATAATAATATTATAAAACTTCTTGATTTCTAACAAAAAGCTCTTTAAATTTCGAGGTTGAATATACTTATTCCACTGATTGAGGATGCTTGCAATGTCCGACTTAGATACCTTTTACGCCACCATGCGTAGACAGGGAATTACACGGCGCAGTTTTTTGAAGTTTTGCAGCTTGACTGCGACCGCGCTGGGTTTATCCCCTGATTATATTGGTAAAATTGCTTATGCGATGGAAACCAAACCCCGCACTCCCGTGTTATGGTTGCATGGTTTAGAATGCACTTGCTGTTCTGAATCTTTTATTCGTTCTGCCCATCCTTTGGCGAAAGATGTCGTATTGTCCATGATTTCATTAGATTATGATGATACTTTGATGGCAGCCGCAGGACATCAAGCCGAAGCCAGTTTAGATGCCACGATTAAAAAATATTATGGAAATTACATTCTTGCTGTCGAAGGCAATCCGCCTTTAAATGAAGATGGCATGTTTTGCATCACGGGTGGTCGTCCTTTCGTTGAAAAATTGAAACATGCCGCAGCGGGCGCAAAAGCAATTATTGCATGGGGTTCATGTGCTTCTTGGGGCTGTGTACAAGCGGCTAAGCCTAATCCCACCCAAGCCACTCCCATTCATAAAGTGATTTTAGATAAGCCCGTGATTAAAGTCCCCGGCTGCCCCCCAATTGCAGAAGTGATGACAGGCGTGATTACTTACATGCTGACTTTTGACCGTTTACCAGAATTAGACCGTCAAGGTCGCCCAAAAATGTTTTATAGCCAACGTATTCACGATAAATGCTATCGTCGCCCCCACTTTGACGCTGGGCAATATGTCGAAAGCTGGGACGATGAAAACGCACGTAAAGGCTACTGCTTATACAAAGTCGGTTGCAAAGGCCCCACCACGTATAACGCTTGTTCCACTGTGCGCTGGAATGATGGCGTGTCGTTCCCCATCGGTTCAGGACATGGCTGCTTAGGCTGTTCAGAAGACGGTTTCTGGGACAAGGGTTCATTTTACGACCGCGTCACCGACATTCATCAATTTGGCATTGAATCCAACGCCGACAAATTGGGCGCGACCGCTGCGGGTGTTGCAGGGGTTGGGATTGCAGTCCACGCCGCACTCAGCGCGATTAAGCGGGCGCAACAATCAGAGAGTAATCAAGAATGAGTATTATCCAAACCCCTAACGGCTTTAATTTAGATAATGGCGGCAAGCGTGTCGTGGTTGACCCCGTGACCCGTATCGAAGGGCACATGCGTTGTGAAGTCAATCTCGACGAAAATAATATCATCCGCAATGCCGTGTCTTCAGGCACGATGTGGCGTGGTTTGGAAGTGATTTTGAAGGGTCGTGATCCGCGCGATGCATGGGCCTTTACCCAACGGATTTGTGGAGTGTGCACGGGTACGCACGCTTTAACTTCTGTGCGTGCGGTTGAAGATGCGATTGGGGCAACGATTCCTGAAAATGCCAACAGCATCCGTAACTTAATGCAATTAACTTTGCAAGCCCATGACCATTTAGTGCATTTCTATCATTTACACGCTTTGGATTGGGTGGATATTGTCAGTGCGTTAAAAGCTGATCCCAAAGCGACTTCTACTTTAGCTCAAAGCATTTCTAGCTGGCCCTTATCCTCGCCCGGTTATTTCCGCGACATTCAAAACCGCATTAAAGCCTTTGTGGAATCTGGGCAATTGGGTTTATTTGCCAATGGTTATTGGGGCAATCCTGCGTATAAATTACCGCCCGAAGCTAATTTAATGGCGGTGGCGCATTATTTAGAAGCCTTAGATTTCCAAAAAGAAATCGTCAAAATTCATGCGGTGTTTGGTGGCAAAAATCCCCATCCTAACTGGTTAGTCGGTGGGATGCCTTGCGCGATTAATTTGGATAATACGGGTGCAGTTGGCGCAATCAATATGGAACGCTTGAATTTGGTGAGCAGCATCATTGATCGCACCATTGAATTCATCGATCAAGTCTATGTTCCTGACTTAACCGCGATTGCGGGGTTCTATAAAGATTGGTTATATGGCGGCGGTTTATCCAGCACCAACGTACTTTCTTATGGCGATATTCCCGACCACGCCAATGATTACGGCGCGAGC
>JBDLSS010000373.1:0-4662 GCA_039799345.1 Pseudomonadota bacterium | reverse complement strand
ATACGCTTGAACAAGAATAGAGATCATGCCCCTGAAAACGCTGATGCGAACTTATCAACAACGTGCGGATAGCGCGTTAGAAAAATTCTTACCTACAGAAAATATTCAACCTGCGCGTTTGCACGCCGCAATGCGTTATGCTGTGCTTAACGGGGGCAAGCGGGTGCGCCCGATTTTAACCTATCTCACAGGAAGCGCGTTACAAGTGCCACTGTCGGTGTTAGACGCGCCTGCCTGTGCCGTGGAACTGATTCATGCGTATTCACTGGTACATGACGATTTACCCGCTATGGATGATGATGATTTACGGCGCGGCAAGCCTACCTGTCACAAAGCTTTTGATGAAGCCACTGCCATTTTAGCGGGCGATGCTTTGCAAACTTTGGCATTTTACGTGCTCAGTCATGACAGCTATTCAGAACTGGGCGAACGGCAACGCTTAAAAATGCTAGAAACTTTAGCCCTTGCCAGTGGTTCACGCGGCATGGCGGGCGGACAAGCGATTGATATTGATGCGGTAGGCAAAAAGCTGAATTTAGCCGAGCTTGAAAACATGCACATTCACAAAACGGGGGCATTAATTCGCGCCAGCGTGAAAATGGGGGCATTGGCAAGCACCCAAGCCGATGATCATATTTTAGAAAAACTCGAACATTATGCAAAATGTATAGGGCTGGCTTTCCAAATTCAAGATGACATTTTAGATGTGGAAAGCAGTACCGAAGTGCTCGGCAAAGCACAAGGCGCAGATCAAGCCCTCGACAAACCCACGTATCCGACTTTACTCGGATTACGCGGCGCAAAACAAATGGCGGCGGAATTAATCGAACAAGCCGTAGACAGTCTCAGCGGTTTTGACCAGAAGGCGGATCCGCTACGTTGGATGGCGCAATACATCATTCAACGGCAGTTTTAAGCGTTTTACTTTCTCATTCCTTCAAAAACTTTTATCATATCGACTTTAACCTAGCGATCGAAACGACTATGAAACAGTGGATCATCAGTATTTGCTTACTTATTGCTGCAACCGCAGCGCAAAGCGAAAGTTTGCCACGCGCGGAAATCAAGACTTCAATGGGCACAATTGTCATTGAACTTGACCCAAACAAAGCCCCCCATAGCGTTGAAAATTTCATCAGCTATGCCAAAGAAGGATTTTATGAAGGCACGGTTTTTCATCGTGTTATCAAAGAGTTTATGATTCAAGGTGGCGGCTATAGCCCTGATTTACAGAAAAAACCGACTCATTCTGCAATCGTGAATGAAGCCCAAAATGGTTTAAAAAATCTACGCGGTACGTTGGCAATGGCACGCGGTGGCGATCCGAATTCTGCAACGGCACAGTTTTTCATCAATGTGAAAGACAATGCCAATCTGGATTTTAAAGATGCTACGCCCTCAGGCGCAGGTTATAGCGTGTTTGGGAAAGTGGTTCAAGGTTTAGAGGTGGTCGATGCAATTCAACACGTTGAAACGGGCGCGGGCGGTAGTTTTACCAAAGATGTGCCAGCAACCCCCATTGTGATTGAAAAAATTACCTTGAAAAATGTTCCTGCTTCTTTGGGCAAAACCGAAGCCAAGACGGAAACCAAGAGCGAACCCAAGAAAGCAGCTGAACCTGTCGCGAAAACAGAACCCACTAAAACTGAGCCGACCAAAGAAGTCAAGGCTGAGAAAGCAGAAATTAAAGAAGTGGCTAAAACGTCTGAACCTGCCAAAGTCCCAGAAGTTGCAAAAACCGCTCCTAAAGCTGAGCCTGCAAAAGTTGAAGTTGCAAAGCCTGCTGAATCTAAACCCGAAGCGAGCATAAGTGCGTTGGCAAAGCCCAATACCACTGTGGCAGAAGTTAAAGAACCTGCGGCTAAAAAAGTATCTGCCCCTGCGAAAAAATCCGCACAAGTTGCAGCAGACAAGCCCACCTCGCCTGATAAACCTGAACCCTCACCCACTAACTAAACTTAGGAAATTTTTATGCAAGTTCGTTTGAATACCAGCAGTGGCGCAATTGTATTGAAATTAAATGCTGAAAAAGCCCCCAAAACCGTAGCTAACTTTATCAGCTATGTGAAATCTGGCTTTTACACCGACACGATTTTTCACCGTGTGATTAATAATTTCATGATTCAGGGCGGCGGTTTAGATGCAAGCATGCGTCAAAAAACGGGTAATGCGCCGATTGAAAATGAAGCCAACAACGGTTTGAAAAATACCTTGGGTTCAATCGCAATGGCGCGTACTTCTGATCCACATTCTGCGTCCTCACAATTTTTCATCAATGTGAAAAACAATGATTTCTTAAATTATTCTTCACCCACGCCCCAAGGTTGGGGTTATTGCGTGTTTGGGGAAGTGGTAGAAGGCATGGAAGTGGTCAATGCGATCAAGGCTGTGCCCACCACCAATCGTGCTGGACAGCAAGATGTACCTGTGGAAGAAATCAAGATTTTGTCCGCAGAAGTGATTGAAGAAGCGTAAACAGCTGTTAGTTTGATATGTTTTGAAAAAAGTTGTATCTCGCGTAATGTGGGGATACAACTTTTTTTATTTTGGAAGTAACGCAGTTGAGTTGGTAATTTTTTGATTTTATTTAAAACGTGATTGTTTATTGTAAATCAATATGTTACTGCTACAACTGCGTAGTGCCTAAGTTTGTTAAACAGTCCCCGCCATGTTGTCAATAAAAATATCTACAAATTGTTCGATCTTTTGGCGTACACGCTTGGCAATAGGGGCACGCTCCAAGATTTTAGGGGGAGAAATCAGCGCGTCAATGATTTGTTGGTCTCTTAATAGTTCCTTGCGGGCACTGTTATAGTTTTTCAACAAACTTAACACTTTTTCAGTGATTAGTTTTTCTTCTGTACATAATTTATCAAAAGCCAGTTTGCTTTGAATTGCCCAGAAATTTTCAAAATTGGTGCTCAGATTGTCATGAGGATGTAGGGCATTGGCTTCAATAAATGCCTCGATTAGGGCGCGTTTGCTACGCAGTTGCACGTCGCCTGAAACCAGCTCCATAATTTCTTTACGCCGCTTTTCGCTGTCTTCGGGGCTGAGTTCGTTGAGGTCTTGCAACAAGCTGAGGATGTAGGCGACGTTGATGTCATCGCGGCGAATTAAGCACACTTCAAAATCGACATCGTTCAGAATCGACGTTTTTTCACTGTCGTCTTTGCGTTTGACGCGGTCGTACAAGTCGAGATATTTGCTTTTGTAGTTTTCAAAATCTTGAGAGGACAGTTTTAAATCGTCAGGGGTAAAGTCGGCAAAGCTGGTGAGCACGTTTTTGAGGCGTAACAGGTCGCGAAATTGGGTGACAAATTCGAGTTGTGCATTTTCATCAGGTAAGTTGTCGATGCTTTCTAGGTTGGGGACGCTGTTTAATAACAGGGTGCTGGCTTGGTTAAATTCTGCGAGATATTCTTCGTAAGGTCTGAGTAAGACTTCTTCTTTCGCATTTTTATTGGAAAACAGCGCGATGGCTTCGTCAGTGTATTGTTTCAGGTTGCGAAAGCAGACGATGTTCCCTTGTGATTTTTTCTCGTCTAGGATGCGATTTGTGCGTGAAAAGGCTTGTATCAGTCCGTGAAATTTTAGGTTTTTATCCACGTAAAGCGTGTTAAGGCGTGGGCTGTCGAAGCCTGTTAAAAACATGTTGACCACGAGCAGTATATCAACCTTGCCGAGTTTTACTTGTTTGGAAATATCTCGGTAATAGCCTGCAAAACGGCTGCTTTCGGTGCTGAATTGGGTATTAAATAGGGTGTTGTAGTCGTCAATAAATTCGTCGAGTTTGTCGCGGTGGGTTTGATTGACGGCTATCCCTGTGGGCAAGTCGGGCGATTCTTCTGCCAGTAAGCCGTTAGAACTATTTTCTTCTGGGTTGGCGGCATAGCTGAAAATGGTGGCAATTTTTAATGGATGTGCGACATCGGCTTGTTTGCGTTTGAACAAGTCGTAATATTTAATCAATGTCTGAATATTGCTGACGCAAAACATGGCGGTGAAGTTGGGGGCTTTGGTTTTTTGGCGGTGGTGTTCGAGGATGTAGTCAACAATTTTTTCAAGGCGGTTTTCATCTTCGAGGGCTTCTTTGGTGTCAATCGCTTCGACTTCGACATCCACATTAATATCGATTTCGTTCGCGCTGGCTTTGCGTTTATATTTGCCGACGTATTCGACGGAGAAGCGCAGTACATTTTCATCGCGGATAGCATCGATAATCACGTATTTATGCAGGCATTCGCCAAAGAGTGATTTTGTGGTTTGTTGGTGTTCGCTGCTGCCTGCGGCGTTGTCTGCAAAAATCGGTGTGCCTGTGAAGCCGAACATTTGCGCTTGTTTAAAGAAGCGTTTGATATTTTGATGGGTTTCGCCGAATTGGCTGCGGTGGCATTCGTCAAAAATAAACACGACTTTCTTGTCTTGGAGTTCGTTGATTTTTTCGCTGTAGCGCGGGTTTTGGATGGCGTTGTTGAGTTTCTGAATCGTGGTGACGATGAGTTTTTTGTCGGAGTCGTTGAGTTGTGTGATTAAGTTGCGGGTGTCGGTGGTGGTGTCGACGCAGTCTTTTGCAAAGGCGTTGAATTCTCTAATCGTTTGATAGTCTAAATCTTTGCGATCGACGACAAACAGCACTTTGTGGACGCTGGGCTGGTCTCG
>JBDLSS010000372.1:0-6555 GCA_039799345.1 Pseudomonadota bacterium | reverse complement strand
CGCTTGCGCTGTATGCCCGACAAGCCCTATTAGTTGCGTATATTCTATTAGGCATTGTGATATGGCCTGCGGGCTTGGCAGTGGTTTCAAACACGGAATTAGTCACCAGCATTGCCGACATCGGCATCATCTTTCTGTTATTTCTCCTTGGTTTAAACTTGCAACCCCAAGACTTATTACGCATGCTGCGTAAAAGCACGCTGGTCACTTTTATCAGCTCAATTGTGTTTGGGTTTTTTGGATTTGGCGTGGGGCATCTTTTTGGTTTCACCTTGTCTGAAAATTTGTTAATTGGCGCGTCGGTGATGTTTTCGAGCACCATTATCGCCTTGAAATTGCTGCCTACCACCGTGCTGCATCACAAACATGTGGGTGAAATGATTGTCAGTATTTTGCTGCTGCAAGATTTAATTGCGATTGTGGTGTTATTAATGCTCGAAGGCTTTAGCAAACAAGGCGGCAGTTCTTGGGTGGATGCTTTTATTCTCGCCTTTAATTTACCGTTGTTAATTGGTTTTGCGATTACTTTCCAACGCTATGTTTTATCAAAATTAATCCGTCGTTTTGACAAAATTCAAGAATATATTTTCTTAATGGCAATCGGCTGGTGTTTAAGCATGGCAGAATTGGCAGGCGTACTCGGTTTATCACACGAAATCGGC
Organism: Pseudomonadota bacterium; assembly: GCA_039799345.1. Lineage (GTDB taxonomy): Bacteria > Pseudomonadota > Gammaproteobacteria > Beggiatoales > Beggiatoaceae > JAQTYU01. The sequence goes on along the minus strand of JBDLSS010000372.1, from coordinate 5,893 downwards.
GCATTTGTCGCAGGCATCGTGCTCGCCAGCGGGATTATTGCGCGTTTCATCGCCGAAAGTTTAAAACCCTTACGCGACTTTTTTCTGGTGATTTTCTTTTTCTCACTGGGTGCTAAACTGAACTTATTGGTGCTCTACACCATTCTCATTCCCGCCTTCATTTTGGCAGCGGTGATGTTATGGGTTAAACCTTATGTATTTAAAGCTATTTTAGTGCGGCTTGGCGAAGAAGACGCGCTGTCTTTTGAAATGGGCTGTCGTTTAGGGCAAATCAGCGAATTCTCTTTATTAATTGCGGTGGTCGCCTTAGAATCTAAAGTCATCAGCGATTCTGCCTCATATTTAATTCAAACGGCAACGATTCTGACTTTTATCGCCTCTTCTTATTTTATCGTACAAAATTATCCAACCCCAATAGCGGTTTCTGACCGTTTACGGCGTGATTAATGGTGGAATACTTTCATGGAACAGCTTGATTCTTATCAACAAACCGTTCGCAATTTATCAGATCGCATTGTTGAAGCCCAAAAGCCGATTCGCCTGTTAGATTCCATTAAATGGGATAACGCCATTCGTGATGAATTTTTTAACAGTCATTTCAAAGAGTTACCAAAGATTGATGCGGAATATTATACCCGCAATCCCTTGCCTTTCGATCCAGATTTAAAAAAGCAAGAATTCTACGATATTGAACGCGATATTCGCCGACGCTTGGGACAATTTAATTCCGTGGGCAATATTATGCAGCGTATTTCCCGCGAATATCGCGATGTGGTCAGCATGTTGGAATATCGCGGCTTGCCTGAGTTTTCCAAAATTTCACAAGAACTTTTTGGCAGTGCGGAAGATGTGTTCCACGCGGGCGATTTATGCCTGAATGATTTGGCGAAAATGATTTCGGAAACCCTGCAAAATTTGGATAATACTAAAATTACCACTGAACTGGATGAGAAAAATATTCCCGGTGAACAGGCAGTTATTATTCTGCAAGAACGCCTCGGAAAATATTTTGCGGGGGCAAGTCGAACGGTAGAAGTGCGTTTGAGCGATGGGATTTTAGCGGATGCCTCGGCGGGCGCGGATTATATTAAAATTCGCAAAGATGCGTGGTTCAGTCAGCGCGATTTGAATGTGTTGGAAGTGCATGAAGGTTGGGTGCATTTGGGTACGACTTTGAACGGTTTAGATCAGCCAATTTGTACCTTTTTGAGCAAAGGCCCGCCTTCTTCCACTGTGACCCAAGAAGGTTTGGCGATTATTATGGAACTGTTTACCCTGACTTCGCATCCTGCGCGGGTACGACGCTTAACCAATCGTATTCATGCAATTTATATGGTGGAACACGGCGCGAATTTCATTGAGGTGTTTAATTATTTTCGTGATCAAGGCTTTCCTGATCAAGAGAGTTACATTAGCACAGTACGGGTGTTTCGGGGCAGTACCCCGACAGGAGGCGCATTTACCAAAGATTTGAGTTATAACAAGGGTTTTATCTTGATTTATAACTATATTATGCTGGCAGTGCGGAAAGGCGTACCGAAGCGTGTGCCGATTTTGTTTTGTGGAAAAACGACGCTGGAAGATGTGCGGGTGTTAGCAGACTTGATTGATGAAGGAATGGTCAAACCGCCGCGTTTTGTACCGCCGCAGTTTGCAGATTTGGGTGCACTCAGTGCGTGGATGTGCTATTCCAATTTCTTAAATCATTTGAAATTAGAGCGCATTGAAATGGATTACAAAGATATTCTGTAAGCAATGCCGATATTTCAATCCATACCCGACCTGATCCGTCAGGTGAAACCCGCCGAAGGATGTTCAGCGGCTTATCCGTACTGTTTCGCGTTGATGAGTTATAGCGGGCATAGCCAGTGCTTGCAATTCATGCAGCGCGGTTTCATAGACATTGCGCTTGAAATACACCACTTCTTGCAGTGGGTATAAATAATCGACCCATTTCCATGAATCAAATTCAGGGGTTTTGCCACGGTCTAGATTAATATCGCTGTCTTTACCCGTCAAACGCAACACATACCACATTTGCTTTTGACCGATGCACAGCGGGCGTTGATGATAGCGAATCAAATGATTAGGAAGTCGATAACGCAACCAAGAACGGGTATTGCCAAGCACTTCGACATTACGCGCTGTCAGTCCAACTTCTTCATACAACTCACGAAACATCGCTTGTTTGGAGTTTTCGTAAGCCTTGATGCCACCTTGCGGAAATTGCCAAGCATTTTGATTCACACGTTTCGCCCAAAATACTTTCCCGTCCCGATTTGTCAGGATAACACCTACATTAAGTCTGTAACCGTCTGTATCAATCATGATGAGAAAACTTTTTTGGAAAATTTGTGAAAAATGCAAGCAACTTTAAATAAAGTTTAAAACATTCTACAAATAATTCTAGGCAACAGCAATCAATATTTCAGAAACTTTACAGATTTATGGCATTTTCGAGACAAGGACTGCAAAACTTTTTACAGTCGCAATTGTTTTCTTATCATTTATGAAACCTGCTAGTGTGAGTCATCAATTAGGTTTTAACAGAAAGTAGCGCGTTTAAAAACCTTTAAAGAAGCCCCCAACCCCCTAAAGAGGGCTAAACACAAACAAGTTATTTAATGTTTAATATTTTAAGTCTCCTTTAGGGGATTTAGGGGCTGGTTTTAAGGTTTAGCCCTCTTTAGGAGATGGGGCGCAGTTAAAACCTAATTGATGACACGCCCTAGGTTTTTAAAATCTAGCAGGTTTTGAGTCTCGTGTGATTTAAGGACAGATCGTGTTACCCGCACTGTTCATCCTTACAGTCCCCAGATTCCAAACAGGCGATGTGCTGTCCTCGTTCTACATCCCTGTGTGATAAATCTCCAGAAATATTTACCATTACCGCACAATCTTTTGATTTTCCCGCACGATTTTCAGTAAAACACCATCAATCCGCATAAACTAATAATAAAATCAAGGTCAACTTTTGACTTTGCCGCACAATTATTTGACTTTCCCGCACAAACCGACAAACGGACGTCTAAAAAATTTATGGTATAATTGACGGTTAAATAACCATATAATCAAAAAGATAATTATGATTGTGACCAAAGACATCACCGAATTTCGCAGCCAACTGATTAACAAATTCATCGTACTTGCAGCCTTCGCCTCACTTCTCGAAGTTTTGTTATTATTAACCCATATTCCCAATTTAGGGTGGTTGCCGTATTTCATCTTCAGAATCTTCATTATTGTCGGATTATGGTTATTAATGCTGTTTCGCCACCGTATGAAATATTTCTGGCGCGTAGGTTTATTGATGGGCGGCGCGTGGCTTTCCATCATCGCGCATTTAGTACAGTTTGGTCCTGCCCTGAACGCAAAAAGCATGGTGATTACCCTCACCTTTTTCGCCATGCTGTTTATCAGCGAACGTGCAGGCTGGATAACCATCAGCATGATTTTATTGGTGTTTGGCAGCCTCGGCATCTTAGTCACTCAAGGCTATCTCCACTACGATTTTGACTACATCGCCCACATAAACAGACCACAAACATGGCTAAACATGGCATTCAGCCTCACCGCCTTCAGCACAATCACAGGCTATGCCGCCATGCAATTCCTACGCTTTCTACAAAACTTACTCGCCGCAAGTCGCGCCCAAGCCGAAGCCTTGCGCGAAACCAAAGAAAAAGTCGAAGCCGCCAACCGCGCCAAACAAGAATTTCTCGCAGGTATGAGCCACGAATTAAATACTCCTTTGCACAGCATGTTAGGATATTTAGACATGTTGGGTGATAGCGGTTTATCTTTGTCACAACGCGGACATATCGCGGTTATTCGGCAAAGTGGCGAACATTTACATGCTTTAGTGAATGCGATTCTCGACACCGCCCGTTTAGAACGTCAGCAATGGGTGTTAAACCCTGTACCCTGTGCCTTACCTGAATTATTAAACCATATTGCCGACATGATGCGCATCAAAGCCCAAGGCAAAGGTTTACAATTTGAGGTTTTTCTACCTGCGTATTTGCCCGCAGAAATCATTGCCGATAACTTGCGCTTACGTCAGATTTTATTAAATTTACTCACCAATGCGGTAAAATACACTAAACAAGGTTATGTGCACCTCAATTTGAAAATCATAGAACAGCAAGTTCATGAAACAGTATTGCATTTTGAAGTAGTAGACAGTGGCAGCGGCATTGCGCCTGAAGAACAAACACGTTTATTACTGCCATTTGAACGCGGGCGAAATAGCGCGGGAGAAAGCGGGGCAGGACTGGGTTTGAGTCTGGTCAGACAATTGCTACAACAAATGGATAGCGAACTAAAAATTAACAGTTCTTCTTCAGGCAGTCGCGTGGGATTTCAATTAAAGTTACCTGTGCTGCGTTGGGTAAATCTACAAACAGTGCAGCTTAAACAAGTCCCCATTGCGCCACCCCCAGAAATTTTACAAGTCTATTGGTGTGATAATTTATTAGGGCGTTTGCCGATTTTGAAACAAAGCTTTGAAACTTTGGCTCAAGAAACACAATATCAACTATTTGCAGAACAGGCCCTGAATTGCGCTGATGATAAAGTTCGCCTACAAACTTTATTGCAACAGTTTTTTCCCGTTAATCAAGAGTTGCCCAACTTAGCCACGCTCGCACTGAATACCGATTTAACCCGTCTCAAATTATTAATTATTGATGACGATAGTTTTAATGTTCATTTAATGGCTCATTATTTACGAGATTTTAACTTTGATATTCTGAGTGCACCCAATGGGTTAGAGGGTTTCACTCTGGCACGTTGTTTCAAACCGCAATTAATTTTATTGGATTTGTATATGTTGGGAATGAGCGGTTTTGAAACTTGCCGACGTTTAAAAGCGGATTTAGACACCCAAGCAATTCCTGTAATTTTTTTCAGTGCATCCCAAAAATCTACAGATATTGCTGCCGCTTTTGCGAATGATGGACAAGATTACATTTTAAAACCTGCGCGTGAGGAAGAAGTTATTGCGCGAATTACTGCACATTTACAACCACAGATATTACAAAAAGCCTTAATTAATCGCTTAAATGCTTATGAAACGCGCTTAAATAGAGAAGACATACCACATAAATCTTATGCAAAAAATACAGTCGAAAAGCTTTATCAAGTACGGGAATTATTATTGAAAGATATTCGTCACACTCCTGCACTGGAAGAGTTAGCGCAAACTGTTGGACTAAATCGTAATAAATTGAACGATGAATTTCGCCTATTATTTGGCGACACCTTGTTTGCTTGGCTACGTGAACAACGTTTACAACATGCCCGCTATCTATTGGTGTATCAGCCTGAACTCCCCATTCAAGTTATTTCAGAACTCACAGGACATACGGCAGTGGCACATTTTTCCCGCACGTTTAAGCAACGTTTTGGTTTGTCCCCACGTGAATATCGACACTCCTTAATAACTAAAAATCGAATAATTATTTAAAAGCAAAACAAACCATTAAATTAACCTGAGTTTTGGATAAGAAATAGGAAAAGGCTTAATTAATCCAGTTTGTTAAAAAAGTTGCAAAGATTATCAGAATCAGGATTCACAGGATTAAAGCATTTTCAGAATTAAAAAACTTTTTTCAACATAATGCGTTCATCCTGCTTAATTCGGATAAGCCTGTCAATCTTGATTCTGACAATAAACTCGTCATAGCCGAAACAGTTTTCTTATCCCAAACTCAGGTTAAATTAAGATCGGCATCATGCCAATGATGTCAAGCGTGTGTTTAAAATTTTCCGTAGCATGTAGTGAGGCTTTAAATCCCGCGCATCGGCTAGCACCGTAAGCTAAACACAATTCGGCTATCCCAAGCTTCACAAGCAGGTTAAAATATCAGCACTTTGTTTTTTAACCGAACTT
>JBDLSS010000371.1:0-7032 GCA_039799345.1 Pseudomonadota bacterium | reverse complement strand
ACATTGAAACAAGTGCTGTGTGTCAAAGGTTAATTGTGCATTGCATTTTCTTTGAGACGAGTGGCAAGTTCTTCACCTAAGTAATTATCGATTAAGGTGTGCATCAAATACATCACTGGCGTTAGTAAAATTGCCATCAAGAACTTGTAGATATACTTAGCAATTCCAATGGCAATGACTAATTTCAAATCCCAATGGGTTGATGGATTAAGGTGAAAGGCAATAATCAGCACCACAAAGCTATCAATTAATTGGGAAATCAGGGTTGAACCTGTAGCCCGTAACCACAGATATTTCTCGCCTGTATAGAGTTTAATTTGATAAAAAACCGCAACATCCACCACCTGCCCAATAAAAAACGCAATCAGCGACCCGATAATAATCCACAAACCCTGTCCAAAAATCGCCCCAAACGCCAAGTCCATATTCAGTGGACCATTTTCAGTATTACGGATAATCCAAAAATCCGCAGGCACTAAATTCATCGACAGAAAAATAATCAAAAAAGTATAGGTGATTAAACCAATTGTCATATATGACAACAAGCGCACGCCACGCCTACCAAAATATTCATTGATTAAATCGCTCATCACAAATACTAATGGCCATAATAGTGCCCCTGCGGTCAAATTGAACGACAAATAAAATCCTAAAATATGCAAGTTAGCAGCGGGTAAGCCCAGTGTCTTTTCTAAGGAAAAAACTTTCACTCCCACAAATTCCGCAATCAAGGCATTGGTAATAAAAAAACCACCCAACATGAGGAAGAGAAGAGTTTCCCTGCCAAAAACAAGCCCTGGCGAATCCTCTTCTGTTTTTTTCTGACGTATAAGTAGTTTACTGAACATGGTGATGATTTATGTACTCAGACTGTCCCATTATGCACGGGAGGTTTTTTATAATCTTCAGACACTGTTTGAAACATGCCCCACTGGCGGTCTTGATAAAATCTAAACTGGTGCGATGAAATAACTGCACGGCAATATACCAAGCTCGGTTAATTTTTTGCGCTAATTTTATAGGTTTGTTTGTCTCAATCCATATCTAATCTCATCCCTTAGGTAAAATCTGCCGACGGGCTAGAGGTCGATGGATTGTTTCTCCCCATGAATGAGAAGCTTGTCGTAAAGGATAACGATACTGGCGTATCCTTGTCAAAAAAATCCCCTTAAAGGAGCAGGTTTCAAATCAGTAAGGAATTCTAATGAAATCTAAAAATTTTATTGATTAATCTTGCCTTTTTGAATATCACCCTCATTACTACCCGCATTTTCGGACAGGCTTCTATTTTATGATAAACAGCTTTCTGTGAAAGTGCATACTTCTTGCCAGAATTACATTTTTTATAAAAAAATAACAAGTGTCGATTAATTATTAAATCACTGTTGGCAACTCGATCATACCTAAACTGCCATTAAAAGTGCATGTCTATATTTTGCCACTCTTGTTTGTAAAAAGTGTCGCATTATAAATACTAAAAACATGTTGTATAAGATTTTTAGAAACATGCACATCATAACGTAAGCGTTCATCAAATACACGGTCAATATGAATATCTGACTTAAAAACAAATATTCTATACCCAACTAAACTTTAACTTGTATTATCCATCTGATAATACTCTGTAATTTAAGCGGCATAGGACGGGCATTTTTTATAAAACTTGTCGCTTGTAACTGAGTCAGTTATATCAGAAAATAAAATAGGTAAAGCATCCCATATTGAACACACAAGAAACATGCCAACCTGTTTTATTTGGAAAAATGCGGCGGTATATCATCAACAATGGATCAACTCATCTTGCTGGGACTTCGTGAAAATGATAGTCTGCGAACAGTATTTGAAGTGCCACTGCATTTCCAAGTCTCTGGAACACCCTAAATTAGGGATAAATACAAACAATTATTTATGTTTTAAGTGGTTTTGAAAGAATCGATCAAATAATTTTTCTTTTAAATTACTTTAATTTTTAGGCTGTTACAAATTAATTTTATTATTTTATCTTAAAATGCTTGACAGCGAATAGGCTAATCTATATTATGTGCATCTTACCTAGATGTACATGGATGCGGGGTGGAGCAGTCTGGCAGCTCGTCGGGCTCATAACCCGAAGGTCGTAGGTTCAAATCCTGCCCCCGCTACCAACCTTCCATAAGATTGTAGCAGAAGATTATTTTGCTAATAATCGCGAGACAGTGCCTAGTTTCCAATTATAGAACTAGACAACTCATGAAAAATATTCCCAGCTTAAAGTCAATCGGTAAAGTCATCGTAATGGTGGTTATACTGTCCTTTGGTGTTGGTATTTTTCTTTATTTTTTTTGGGAATTCATTCATTCCGTTAATTACTGGAAAGTCTCCCGTTTTCTCCTCCTGTTCATATTAGTTATGCTTAGCATGTGGTCTGGTTTGCAAATCGCACAAAAACTTGCGGCAAAAGGACTCAAAAGCATTACCCTTTCCGCTGATTTTAAAACAAATCTCACCAAAGGTTTAATCATTGATAAGGATATGCAAACCCGTCTCAGTCAATTTGAGATTGATTCGATTGCAGGACTTGCCAAGAAAGAAATCGAGCGTGAAATCAAAGCGCAATTACACCCCGTATTAGTCAAAATGTTTATCGCAGCCATCGCGATGTTTAGCAGCGTGCTATTTATATTCTTCTATCCCGTGCTCGGGGTTTCACTGGCTGACAGAGTATTGCGGCTGGTCATCTAATGTTGCACGCGGGCTTGCACCCGCATTTGAAGATATAAAAACTGGCAAATCATACAATATACAGACTTGCTGATTCTTATTGTGCTAATTCAAAATCGATTTTCTTGTCTTCCAAATTGACGCGAACCACGCGCACTTGCAGGCGGTCGAATAAACGATAAGTTTTGCCTGTGCGCTCGCCCCGTAAGCGATGATGCACGGGATCGAAATGATAATAATCGTTTTGCAGCGCGGTGACGTGAATCAAACCTTCTACAAAAATCCCATCCAGTTCGACAAATAAACCGAAAGAAGTCACTGCAGTGACATTGCCTTCGTAAATTTCGCCAACTTTATCTTGTACATATTCACATTTCAACCAACCAATCGCATCGCGGGTTGCTTCATCGGCACGCCGTTCTGCGGTCGAACATTGTTCACCCAAGTGTTGCAAGACTTCATCAGGATAGGCGTATTGTTCAATCGCTTTGCCACTGAGATGGTGACGAATCGCACGGTGCACTAACAAATCAGGATAACGCCGAATGGGGGAGGTGAAATGGGTGTAAGCTTCGTAGGCCAAGCCAAAATGCCCTTGATTGGCGGGCGTATAAATCGCCATGCGCATACTGCGTAATAACACCGTTTGAATTAAACGCGCATCAGGACGATCTTTAATATCGTCAATCAATTTGGCGTAGTGAATCGCCTTTGGCTCATCGCCGCCGCCCAGATTTAAACCCAGCTCACTTAAGAAACTGCGTAATTCGGAAAGTTTTTCAGCGGTTGCGCCTTCGTGCACACGGTATAAGAACGGAATTTCACGTTCCGACAGCCATTCCGCCGAGGCAACGTTTGCCGCTAACATCATTTCTTCAATTAAACGATGCGCGTCATTGCGAATCACAGGCACGATTTTTTCAATCTTTTGCTGTGCGTCAAACACAATTCGCGTTTCAACAGTGTCAAAATCAATTGCGCCGCGTTTGTGACGACGTTTCGCCAACAAGCGATACAATTGATTCAAATTGTCGATTTGCGGCAATAAATTCTGGTGTGGGAAATTTTCGGGTTTGCCGTCTAAAACTTCAGCCACTTGGTTATAAGTCAAGCGTGCCGCTGAGCGCATTACTGCTTCATAAAAATCAGCACGACGGGTACGCCCGTGCATATCAATCCACAGCTCTGCCACCATACACAAGCGGTCTACGTGCGGATTTAGCGAACACAAGCCATTTGATAAAATCTCAGGCAACATCGGAATCACCCGACTGGGGAAATACACCGAAGTTCCACGATTTTGGGCTTCTTTGTCGAGCGCGGTATTGGGGCGCACGTAAGACGATACATCCGCAATGGCGACTAATAAACGCCAGCCTTTACCGCGTGGTTCACAATACACTGCGTCGTCAAAATCGCGGGAGTCGTCGCCATCGATAGTGACTAAAGGCGTTTCACGTAAATCTGTACGTCCTTCCCATGCCGATTTAGGCACTTCAGGTTTCAGCTTTTCAATTTCTTTGAGCAGTTCAGGCGACCAAGTTTGCGGCAAATCATGGGCGCGAATTGCAATATCGATTTCCATACCGGGCGCACGGTGATCGCCTAGAACTTCAATCACTTGCCCAACGGGTGGCTGATGACTGCTGGGTTGTTCTAATAAACGCACCACTACGATTTGACCATCTACAGCACCATTTTGTTCGCCTTTGGGCACGATGATGGTGTGATTAATACGCCGATTATTGGGTTCAACACTGCCCACATGCTGGCTTTTTTGGAAATAACGCCCGACGATTTCTTGCGTATTGCGTTCTAACACTTCGACCACAATCCCTTCACGCCGCCCACGGTGATCAATCCCACCAATACTGGCAAGCACGCGATCCCCATGAATCAAACTGCGCATTTGCTTTTCATTCATAAACAGGTCGCTGCTGCCATCATCAGGCACTAAAAAACCGAAGCCGTCAGGATGTCCAATCAATCGCCCCCGTACCAAGTCCATTTTCTTGGCAAGACCATATTCCCCGCGCCGATTACGGATGAGTTGCCCATCACGTTCCATGGCTTTCAAGCGGCGACGTAACGCTTCCAAATCCACTTCATCACTGAGTTTTAAACACTCAGCAATACGATTCATGCGCATCGGTGCGCCGAGTTCAGTGAGTTGCGCCATGATGTGTTCACGGCTGGCGATGGGGCGTTCGTACTTCTCCGCCTCACGTTTTTGGAAAGGATCGCTGCTGGGAATGGATTTTTTTGATTTTCTCATTGACAAAATTATTCTCGTTAGTTAGTATTCACAGTCTTAAAAGTGCCGAGGTGGCGAAATTGGTAGACGCGCTAGCTTCAGGTGTTAGTGGGGGTAACCCCGTGAAGGTTCAAGTCCTTTTCTCGGCACCAATTCTACACGACTTTGCTTGCAAAGTTGATCTTTGAAGTTCATTTCCCGATTATAACACGTCTTATCAGCTGGGCTTGCTTTTTGAAGTCGCGGCTTTTGTCGTTCGCTGTTTCCCAAAAACTTAAAAAGAATTGTATTTGTCTGAATCAGGATTTACAGAATTAAAGAAAAACTTCAATTATTCGTATTGGAAGTTAATCCTGCTTAATTCGGATAATCCTGTAAATCCTGATTCAGACAAATAATTATGCTTTTCGGCGAAACAGGGCAACTAAAGTGGCAATACCAAATGAACCTGTGAATAAAATACCCATCAGCTTGATTACAAATAGTAATATGGAAGTGATTGGCGAACTCAGTTGCGTAATTAATGGCGTGGGATTTGGCTGCGGGAGAAATGACGGAAATAAAACAAAAAAGCTAAATGCTGAAACTATCGTGAAAATTAGTCCAACTCCCCAGTGTATTTGAGATAACATCATCAGCATTTCTGCAATATCATCAATAAAATTCCTTCTACGACGAACCATTCATTTTCTCCATCACCGTTCAAATAGTGCGCTGTGAACTTATTGCCCTTGAAATTGCGGTTGTCGTTTGGAAAGCAAAGCATCGACAGCTTCGGCATGATCTTGCGTTTGGTGCAAAATTGCTTGCATTGCCGCAGATAATTCTAACAAGCTGCTGAGGCGCGTATGTTGCCCTTCCCGCAATAAACGTTTAGTCATGCGCAGCGCGTCGGGGGGATTGACTGCAATTCGTGCTGCCAGTTTTTGAGCAGCGGTGAGCAATTCTGCATCCTCGACCACCTCCGAAACCATGCCCCACACCAATGCCGTCATTGCATCAACGGCTTCGCCCGTAAACGCCATTTCGCTGGCTCGTGACATGCCAATAATACGCGGCAATAACCACGCGCCGCCATCGCCTGCAATAATGCCCACTTTCACAAAACTTTCTGCAAAAAATGCGCTACGCGCTGCAATCCGCATGTCGCACATCATCGCTAAATCACAACCCGCGCCGACGGCTGCGCCATTGACCGCCGCAATCACAGGCACTTCTAATTCATAAACTGCCAGCGGAATGCGTTGAATGCCTTGACGATAACCTTTACGGACTTGGAGCGCGTCGCCTGCAAACATACCGCGTTTGTCGCGCATGTCTTTAACATTGCCGCCCGAGGAAAATGCTGTGCCCGCGCCTGTTAGAATCACCACGCGCACGCTGGCATCGTGATTAATACGTTGGCAGGCGGCTAATAATGCCTCGATGGTTTCATCTTCGGAAATTGGATTGCGGGTTTCAGGACGATTAAGCGTCAACGTCACGATATGACCGTCCTGTTGATACAGCACAGCATCTGTCATGAATGCCTCCTTTGGCAATAATTTTATAATAATGCGGTAATGCTGAAAAAATATAACTCAGTTCCGCTCCTCTGAGCGGGGGAAGTCATGTACTTTATTATTTCTTATTAATCAAATTAATAACATCTTCTTTAATAAAATCTTTGATATATGAGGTTTTACCAAATTTCAAATACACGGTGTACACGCCCAAAAAGACACCCAGTCCCACAGGAAACCAGTGCATTGCTGTCCATTCAGCCTTGCCCTGTGCGAATAAGGCTGCAACCCACATCCCCAGTAAAATAAACACCCCACCCAACACCCCTGTTCCCAGCATAATAATTAATAAATAAAAGGGACGTTCCAAACGTTGTGAGGTTTCTTCTTGACGAATGGCGACCAAACGTTCTGTGACATCGATACGATAATGCTGCAAAGTAGGGCTGCTTAAATAAGTTCGACAGGCTTCCGTTGCTTCATTCATGTCCGAACTTTGTACAAGGGGCTGTAATTTTTTCCACAACTGTTCATCATCATAATGTCGCAAGGGATGTTCCACATCGACGATATTTA
>JBDLSS010000370.1:0-2939 GCA_039799345.1 Pseudomonadota bacterium | reverse complement strand
ATCACGGATTTTAATTTAATTTTATGAAATCAATGTTCATTTCTATTTCATTTGAACGGCTGATTGTCGCGCTGATTATTGCCGTCAGTCTGCACTATATTACGATTGAACATGTGGGTTTTGTCGTTCCCACAGGGACGAAGCCGCCCAATACCATGATGAAAGTGATGCTCATACCCAAACGCACCACGCCTACAACCGCAGTTTCAAAGCCAGCGGATGCCTTGGCAAATGTCACTCAAGATGGCGGTGGTGAGGTCACTGAAGAGATTACCCCTGCAACGCCCGTGGTTGCGCCATTTCCTGACCAATCTGCACCCGTGATTGCCACGCCTCCCCCACCCCAAGTCGCCGTTGCACCCGAAGTGGCAGAAGTCGAAGTTTTAACCACGCCAAAAGTTTCGCCGCGTCATGTGCCTGTGCAAAAGCGTGCGGTTGAACCTGAAACCAAAACCAATGCGCCCGAAGGCAACGCGTTGGAAACCACCGAACCTACGCCGCCGATGCCCGCGAGCACTTTGATTTTGAATGCACGCGCCAATATTGCCAGTATTCAGGCAGAAATTGACCAAAAGTTTGAAGCACGTTCCAAACGTCCACGTAAGAAATTTATTTCTGCCAGCACGCGAGAATATAAATACGCCAGTTATATGGAAGCATGGCGCAAGAAAGTAGAACGGGTTGGGGATTTAAATTATCCCAGCGATGCGATTAAACAAAAAATTACAGGACGTTTGATTTTAGACGTTACTTTAAATCCAGACGGCACAATTAATCAAGTTGACATTAGTAAATCTTCAGGGCAAAAAGTCTTAGATGATGCTGCGCTGCGCATTGTGCACTTGGCTGCACCTTACGCGCCTTTCTCTGAAGAGATACGCAAAGAAACGGATATTTTACATATCACCCGCACTTGGATTTTTTCCAATAATCGATTATCTGGGCGATAATTAAGATAAGATAAGGACTAGGTACATTGTGCGTGGAAGCCACTATGCTAGAAACTACGTATTTAAATAATCATTTTTTGATTGCAATGCCCAATTTGCTAGACCCCAATTTTTTTCACACCGTCACCTACATTTGTATGCACAATGCAGAAGGCGCGATGGGGATTGTGGTGAATCGTCCCATGAATGTCGCCTTGGGCGAGATTTTAGAACACATGGAAATTCCCACCACCGATGAACAGGCAAAACAGATTCCTATCTTTGAAGGCGGGCCTGTGCAAAAAGAACGCGGTTTTGTAATTCATTTGCCGCAAGGCACTTGGGATGCGACTTTGCCGATTGCGAGCGATTTAGGAATTACCACTTCACGCGATATTCTCGGCGCAATTGCCACAGGCACAGGCCCTGAAAAGGTGCTGATTGCTTTGGGTTATGCGGGCTGGGATGCAGGACAGTTGGAAGAAGAACTCGCTGCAAACTCATGGTTAAGTGTGCCTGCGGACAATGCCATTTTATTTGAAGTGCCCATCCATAAGCGTTGGCAAAGTGCGGCGGCAAAGCTTGGAATTGATGTTAATTTAATTTCGAGCCAAGCAGGACACGGCTAATGAGCGGCTGCGTGCTGGGTTTTGATTATGGGCGCAAACGCATTGGGGTTGCGGTCGGTCAAAATTTAACTGCAACCGCCAAAGCTTTAGCGACGCTTAATTGCGTACAAAATAAGCCCGATTGGGACAGGATTCAGCGTTATATTCAAGAATGGCAGCCGCAAGCTTTAATCGTTGGTGTGCCCAAACATGCCGACGGCACGCCCAGCGAAAGCACTGAGGCGGCGTTGCGTTTTAGTCGGCAATTACACGGACGTTATGGCTTACCTGTGCATACCGTCGATGAAACCCTTTCTTCGGTGGAAGCCGCCAGCCAATTAAAACAGCGGAAATTAGCCGCCCATTTATTGGATGCGGTTTCTGCGGAAATCATTTTAATAACGTGGTTAAGTGAATGTCATTAAATACGCACTTAGAAATTATTTTGCACAGCATGGCTGACCGTTTGGCGGCTCAAATCAAAGACTACGCGCCTGATTCGGTAATGATGATTGGGATTCACACTGGTGGGGTTTGGGTGGCGCAGCGTTTACATGAATTATTGCATCTCAGCACACCACTTGGGCAATTGGACATCAGTTTTTACCGCGACGATTTCACCCGCATCGGACTGCATCCTAGTGTGAAAACCTCAAGTTTGCCAGTGCGTATGGACGATAAACACATTATTTTAGTTGATGATGTGTTGCAAACAGGGCGCACGGTGCGGGCAGCTTTGAATGAAATTTTTGATTATGGCAGACCTGCCAGCGTAACTTTAGCAGTATTGGTAGAACGCAACGGGCGCGAGTTACCCATTCAAGCGGATGTGGTGGGATTTTCTTTGCATCTGGATGAAAGTAAGGCTATTAAACTTTCTGGGCCTGATCCTTTATATTTTGAAATTCGTAGTACACAGCAGGCAACGCATTAATAAAGTTTTTAGGATTGTCTAAATCAGAAGTTGCTGGATTAAAGCCACGTAGCCACGTAGGTTGGGTTGCCAACGGCAACCCAACACAAACCTGAATCCTTCCCCACATCACATTCTTTGTTTTCGTTGGGTTGACTTGCGCCAACCCAACCTACGGATTGCTTAAGGATTAACTCCAAAATTGCGAAGTTTCCAGCTATCTACACCATTAACAGGGGCATATTGTAAATCGACCCAAAGATTCATAGTGCTTCCAAATGCACCTTTGTAAACAGCATTAGGAATGTGTACATTGAGATTTGAGTCAATAGTAACAGGCGAGCAAGCACTGCTAGTTACTACGGGTGTTTCACTGGTTTTTGTGAATGTAATAGAAAATGTGGCTGTGCTTGTGACGTTGCAGGTAGAACCGTCTCGATAGTCAGCAATATATTGTCCTGTGAGCGTTTTTCCATCTTGAGATACGGT
>JBDLSS010000369.1:0-6676 GCA_039799345.1 Pseudomonadota bacterium | reverse complement strand
ACCGACATTTAATAAATAACTACTTAAATAACGCGGATTTTTCATGGTCATTGCTAAACCAAGCCAAATTGTGGCTAAACCTGAACCGATTAAAAATACCGCACTGTGACTGTAATATTGTTGCAGCCACCCTCCCAAGACACCCCCTAAAAACGCGCCAAAAAATTGGGTGCTCGCATAAATCCCCATCGCAGTGCCTTTGCTATCTGCGGGGGCAATTTTGCTGATGAGTGAAGGTAAAGTCGCTTCCAATAAGGTGAAGGCGGTGAAGAAGAAAAATAGCATAATCACCATACCCCACAAACTTTCTTGCACAAAACTTAAACCCAATTGCGATAAAGCGAGCACTGCAATTGCGCCGATAAACACTTGTTTTAAACGCCGATAACGTTCCGCAATCATCATAAACGGCATCATCGCAATCACCGCTGCCACCAGAGTTGATAAATACACCAGCCAATGCTGTTCAGGCGGTAGTACGTTTTTTAAACTCATCGGCAAGGTGACAAACAAGGCGGTGAGCAATAAATGCAGCAGGAAAATCCCCGCATCTAAACGCAATAATTCAGGGTCTTGCAACACGCGCTTAAATTGGGCGGGCACGGGTTCAGCATCGCTGTGAAAACGGGATTGCAAGGGCTGCGGCACGACTTTGTACAATACGATAATAGCAATAATTGCCAACACCGCGCTTACCCAAAATAAGCCCAACACCCCAATCCAACCACTGAGCACAGGCCCTAAAATCAGCGCGACCACAAACGACATGCCGATACTAATGCCCATGATTGCCATCGCTTTAGTACGATGTTCTTCTTGGGTTAAATCCGCAGTCAAAGCTAATAAAGCCGATGAAATTGCGCCTGTGCCTTGCAAAGCTCGCCCGATAATAATCCCGACAATGCCGTGTGACAAAGCCGCAATCACACTGCCCAGCGCGAAAATGCCTAAACCTAAACTGATAATCGGCTTTCTGCCAAAGCGGTCAGATAACATGCCGAAGGGAATTTGTAGGAAGGTTTGGGTTAAACCATAAACCCCAATTGCAATCCCTGCTAAGGTGGGGGTTACGCCCTCAAGCTGTGACGCATAAATCGCAAACACAGGGAGCACCATAAATAAGCCCAACATGCGCATTACCATAATACTGGCAAGGGCTAGGGTTGCACGCAATTCACTTGCTGTCATTTTTTAAAATTGCCTAGAAGCCCAAAAGGATTGCGCTATGGTAGCACATTCGCCCTTCTCAATCCTCACAGCCCTACACCTCGCAAAAATGCTCAAGCTTGGTTCTTTGCAGGATTCTGCTTGCGATTTCTTCAACAGAAGTGCTGGTGGTGTCGATAAAAGGCAGATTAATTTTGCGATATAAGGCTTCGATTTTCTGAATTTCAAAGCTGCATTGTTGCAAGGAAGAATAGCGACTATTCGGGCGACGGTCTTGACGGATTTGATGCAAACGTTCGGGCTTTATCGTCAGCCCAAATAATTTATGACGGAACGGCTCTAAAATCGCGGGCAGTTTCATCCCTTCCACATCTTCATCGGTGAGCGGATAATTTGCCGCAGATACCCCAAACTGAATCGCCAAATACACGCAAGTCGGGGTTTTCCCTGAACGCGATGCACCGACTAAAATCACATCCGCTTCTTTATAGCGATCAATATACGCACCGTCATCATGTTGTAGGGTAAAATTGATAGCGGCAATGCGCGAGTCGTAACTGCCATTGGCTTGTTGAATCGCATGGCTGCGCCCCACCGCATGATTGGATTTGGTTTCAAATTCGCGCTCGAGTGGCTCAATAAATGCACCAAACAGGTCAATAAACATGCAGTTGCTGGCGGCAAGAATGTCGCGCAATGCAGGAT
The DNA here is from genome assembly GCA_039799345.1 of Pseudomonadota bacterium. Taxonomy (GTDB): domain Bacteria; phylum Pseudomonadota; class Gammaproteobacteria; order Beggiatoales; family Beggiatoaceae; genus JAQTYU01. Next base: position 4,804 of record JBDLSS010000369.1, on the reverse strand, counting down.
TGGTTAGGGTTGCAAATACAATCGGGCGATACGGACATTCTTTAGCGGCGTTATTGATATGTTCAACAGCGGCGTGCGCTTCGCTTAAATTATTGACGAAGGGCAGAATTTTTTGTTCGGTTTTGATGGTGTCAAATTGGGCTAACAGGCTCTCGCCCAAAGTCTTGACGGTAATCCCTGTGCTGTCAGACACAAAGAAAATAACACGTTTTGCGTTATACATTATGGAGATACTCATTAATTATTAATTCAGGTAAAATATATAATTTTTTATAACGCTACACTTGCGTGCAGTGTTAAAATTTTACACATTAAATAAGATGATAAAAACCATTATTTCAGGGGCTATCATCACAACAAATGAAAATAAGCGTTTAAGGGGAACAAAAAAATGCAAGAATATGTCATTGAGTTTGCAAAACTGGGTATGCATGATGTCGCTCGCGTAGGGGGCAAAAACGCTTCCTTGGGTGAAATGGTCAGTCACTTGGCAAATGTCGGGGTGAGCGTACCCAATGGCTTTGCGACCACGGCGATAGCGTTTACTGACTTTTTAGATCAAAGTGGTTTGAAGAAACGTATCAATGACAGCTTGGACACGTTAGATGTCAGCGATGTGGTCAAGCTTGCAGAAGTCGGCGCACAAATTCGCCAATGGGTGGTTGATACACCTTTACAACCTGAATTAGAAAAAGCAATTACTGAATCTTATGCACAAATGGTTGCAGAATCAGGTGGCAAGCCTGTCTCCGTTGCAGTGCGTTCTTCTGCCACCGCTGAAGATTTACCTGATGCTTCTTTTGCAGGACAACAAGAAACCTATCTGAATATCACGGGCATTGATGACGTATTGCTCGCGGTGAAACATGTGTTCGCTTCCTTATTCAACGACCGCGCCATTTCTTATCGGGTTCACCAAGGCTTTGCCCATGCAGATGTTGCCTTATCCGCAGGGATTCAACGCATGGTGCGTAGCGACATCGGCGCAAGTGGCGTGATGTTTACCCTCGACACCGAATCTGGTTTTAAAGAAGTGGTATTTATCACTTCCTCCTATGGTTTAGGGGAAACAGTGGTGCAAGGTTCGGTGAACCCTGATGAATTCTACGTGCACAAAGACACTTTGAGAGCGGGTCGCCCTGCGGTGTTGCGTCGCAATCGTGGCAGCAAGTTGATTAAAATGGTGTACAGCGCGAATGCAGGTTACAGCAGAAGCACCGAAATCATCGATGTGCCCGAAGCGGATCGCCTGACCTTCTCCTTAAACGACGCAGAAATTGAAGAATTGGCGCGTCAAGCCCTGATTATTGAAAAGCATTATCAACGTCCTATGGATATTGAATGGGGCAAAGATGGCAACGACGGCAAGATTTACATTTTACAAGCCCGTCCTGAAACCGTGAAAAGCCGTCAAACCCAAACCAACACCATTGAACGCTTTGAATTGAAAGCACATTCTGCTGAAGTGTTGGCAACGGGGCGCAGTATTGGGCAACGGATTGGCGTGGGTGCAGTGCGTAATATCAGCAGTATCAAAGACATGTCACAAGTGCAAACGGGCGACGTATTAGTCACCGACATGACTGATCCTGATTGGGAACCCGTGATGAAACGTGCTTCTGCAATCGTTACCAACCGTGGCGGCAGAACCTGTCATGCGGCAATTATTGCGCGTGAATTAGGCATTCCTGCGGTGGTGGGTTGCGGTGATGCCACCAAGAAATTAAGCACGGGTCAAATGGTGACGGTGTCTTGTGCGGAAGGCGACACGGGTTATATTTACGAAGGCGCGTTAGCCTATGAAATTCAAACCTCAAACGCCAATGCGATGCCTGAATTATCCTTTAAAATCATGATGAACGTCGGCAACCCTGACCGCGCTTTTGACTTTGCAGGCATTCCTAACGAAGGCGTGGGCTTGGCACGTTTAGAATTCATCATCAACCGCATGATCGGCATTCACCCCAAAGCCTTGTTAAATTTCGACAAGCAAAGCCCTGAATTACAAGCCACGATTCAGCAACACATCGGCGGCTATGCTGATCCTGTGAGTTTCTACGTCGATAAATTAGCGGAAGGCGTGGCAACTTTGGCAGCGGCATTTTCTCCCAAAACCGTGATCGTGCGTTTATCTGACTTTAAGTCGAATGAATACGCGAACTTAATCGGTGGGCGTGATTACGAACCCCATGAAGAAAATCCGATGATCGGTTTCCGTGGCGCATCGCGTTATATTGCGGAATCTTTCCAAGATTGCTTTGAATTAGAATGCCGTGCCATGCGCAAAGTGCGTGACGACATGGGTTTAACCAATGTTTCGTTGATGATTCCTTTCGTGCGCACTGTGGACGAAGCCCGTCAAGTTGTGGAAATTCTGAAGAAATTTGGGCTGGAACGCGGCAAAAATGGTTTGCGTTTAATCATGATGTGCGAATTGCCTTCTAACGCTTTGTTAGCTGACCAATTCTTAGAATATTTCGATGGTTTCTCGATTGGTTCTAACGACATGACCCAATTGACGCTGGGCTTAGACCGTGACTCGGGCTTAATTGCGCACTTGTTCGATGAACGCAATGCGGCGGTGAAAGCTTTGTTACATTTGGCAATTCAAGCCTGTCGTAAGGCAGGTAAATACGTGGGGATTTGTGGTCAAGGCCCTTCAGATCACCCCGACTTTGCCAAGTGGTTAATGGAAGAAGGCATTGAAAGCGTGTCTTTAAATCCTGATACCGTGATTTCGACGTGGTTGTATTTGTCTGAAAACGCTTAATATTTAAGCGGTTTTAAGTCTTTGAAAACACCCACCTGCCTAATTTTAGGGGGTGGGTGTTTTGATTTGATTGAATTATAAATAATATGCTACTTCCTAAAAGTGAGAACAATAATAGATGTCAATTAACTTACTAAATATGTTGACTAACCTTGTTAGTAATCCAATTACCACGTTCAAAAAAACATCTCAACAATCTAGTAATCGCATTAATAGCGAAGGGATGGCTCTTGAGTATTATGTTCGTGACTTATTTTGTAATACTTTAGAACTTAATGATTTAAATGCTAAAAATTTAATTTACTCTGAAAACTTCTCGTACTTGGGCAATCAGAACAATCCTCCCGATTTAATTATCAGAGGTGGTGATGCAATTGAAATTAAGAAAATTCAGAGTTTCAGCTCGCCTATTGCATTAAATAGCTCTTATCCAAAAGATAAACTATATGTAACTAGTTCAATGATTACAAAAGCTTGTCGTGATTGTGAACCTGATTGGCAAGAGAAAGATATTATTTACGCCATTGGTATTGTGAAAGAAGATATTTTGAAAGGTTTGTGGTTCATTCATGGCACTTGCTATGCTGCGGAAGAATCTACTTACACACGCATAAGAGACTGTATTTCGCAAGGTATTCAACAGTTAGAAAATATCGAGTTTGCACCCACAAACGAATTAGGTCGAGTGAATCGCGTTGATCCGCTGGGAATTACTTATTTACGTATTCGTGGAATGTGGGGCATTGAAAATCCTATTAAAGTTTATAATTATCTGTTTCGAAATGGTGTTAAGACTGACAAGTTTTTTGCTCATAGTATTTTAACGACAGAAAAATACATGTCTTTTCCTGAAAGTGATCGTAATCAATTGGAAAGCCTAATGAGTCCCTCTTTCAATATTCAAGATGTGAAATTACGTTCACCTAACAATCCTGCTCGTTTAATCGATGGCAAATTATTGAGTTTTACCTTATGAAAGTCGCTTCTTTATTTTCGGGTGCAGGTGGTTTGGATTTAGGGTTTACACAAGCAGGCTTTAACATTGTTTGGGCGAATGAATACGATTCCAGTATTTGGGAAACTCATCGCGCTAACTTTCCTGAAACCCATTTAGATACCCGCAGCATTGTACAAATTGAACCCAATGATATTCCCGATGTTGTTGGTATGATTGGCGGCCCTCCTTGTCAAAGCTGGAGTGAGGCTGGCACACAACGCGGCATTAAAGATGCGAGAGGACAATTATTTTTAGACTACGTGCGTTTGTTATCTGAAAAACAGCCTTTATTTTTTCTGGCTGAAAATGTCTCAGGGATGTTACACAATAAGCATCAACAGGCTTTGGAAAATATTTTGCAGGCTTTTGACCAAGCGAATTACTACGTCGAGTATCGCTTATTAAATGCTTATGATTATGAAGTGCCACAAGACAGAAAACGGCTTATTTTTGTTGGATTTAGGAAAGATTTAGGAAAGAAATTTATTTTCCCTTCTCCAATTCCAAAAAAGTTATGTTTGAAAGACGCTATTTTCGATTTGCATACAAAAGAAGTTGCTGCCCTAGAAAAAAATAGAACCAATCCTGCAATGAGCATTGCTAATCATGAATATATGATTGGTGGATTTTCCAGTATATTTATGTCGCGTAATCGTGTGCGTATGTGGAATGAGCCTTCTTTCACTATTCAAGCGGGTGGGAGACATGCACCTCTTCACCCTCAAGCCCCCAAAATGCAGTATGTGGCTAAAGATAAATTCGCCTTTGCAGTAGAAAGCGAAAATCAATATCGTCGCTTAAGTGTTCGTGAATGCGCACGTATTCAAACATTCCCAGATAGTTTTATTTTTCATTACCAAATGCTTGCTGATGGTTACAAAATGATTGGTAATGCTGTTCCTGTGCGTTTTGCCTATCATTTAGCCAATGCAATTAAGGCTCAGTTAGAAAATAAGGCGGACAAAGATGCACAGGCAAATAGCCCGCATGAAACACTATGGAATACGGATATTTTCCAGAATGCGCTTAAATTTTAA
>JBDLSS010000368.1:0-2927 GCA_039799345.1 Pseudomonadota bacterium | reverse complement strand
CGCCATTTTCTTCTTTCATGATCACTTGCGGACGTGACACGCCTAATTCATAGCCTTCACGACGCATGTTTTCAATCAAAATGCCTAAGTGCAATTCGCCACGACCTGACACGATAAATTTATCGGGGTCATTGGTGTCTTCCACCCGCAGCGCAACGTTGTGCAGTAATTCGCGTTGTAAACGTTCACGAATTTGGCGTGAAGTCACATATTTACCATCTTGACCTGCGAAAGGTGAGGTATTGACTTGGAAAGTCATGTTCACCGTGGGTTCGTCTACAGTCAATGCAGGTAAAGGACGCACATTGGTTGGATCGCACAAGGTATCAGAAATATATAAGGGGTCTAAACCTGTGAACGCGATAATATCGCCTGCTTGGGCTTCGGGCATTTCGACACGATCTAAACCGTGGAAGCCTAAAATTTGCAGAATGCGACCATTACGTTGTTTGCCATTGGCATCGACAACGGCAACGGGGGTATTGGTTTTGACACGACCGCTGCTGATTTTTCCAATCCCGATAATGCCCACATAGCTGTTGTAATCCAAGGCACTGACTTGTAATTGAAAAGGTTCTTCAGGGTCTACGTCAGGAATCGGCGCATGTTCGATAATCGCTTCAAACAAGGGGTCCATATCGCCTTCACGCACGGAACTGTCTTTGCTGGCATAACCATTTAAAGCAGAGGCGTAAATCACGGGGAAATCTAATTGCCCTTCGTCTGCGCCCAAACGGTCAAACAGTTCAAAGGTTTGGTCTAAAACCCAGTCAGGACGTGCGCCATCGCGATCGATTTTGTTAATGACGACGATAGGACGTAAACCGTGTAATAAAGCTTTTTGGGTCACAAAGCGGGTTTGTGGCATAGGGCCATCAACTGCGTCAACTAATAATAATACGCAATCGACCATCGATAACACACGTTCCACTTCGCCGCCGAAGTCGGCGTGTCCGGGGGTGTCTACGATGTTAATTCGATAATCGCGCCAGCGCAATGCGGTATTTTTGGCAAGAATGGTAATCCCACGCTCTTTTTCAATCGCATTAGAATCCATAACCCGCGTGCCTTGTTCGCCACGGGTGTTTAATGTTCCAGATTGTTGTAAGAGTTTGTCAACCAAGGTAGTTTTACCGTGGTCAACGTGCGCTACAATCGCAATATTCCGTAATTTCGTAATCACAAAGTGTCTCATTCAGGTCAAAGTAACTCAGAGAAATTATACCAAAAATCACAAAGATACGTCTGAAAAAGTGAGCAGGGGGATTCTGAGTGGGGAAATTGTGAGGAATTGGGGCTGAGATGTGAGATTTTTGGGCGTTGATTTCTATGAAAAAGACAGGATGCCACACTTGGGTGACGGTACATCCTTAGGGATGCTGCCATTCACTTAAAGATCAGTGTCGATAAGATGTGCTGAGAAACGAAGCGCATAATCGCCCCAATTCGTATATTCAAAAAGGGAAATAAGGGGGTGTTTTCCTTAACTTAAACTAGCCACAGCAAGCCAAGCAAAAATGGGCATACAAAGCAGTTTTGCAACCACACAAGCGGCTTGGCGGTTTTATGTCAATCAAAAAACCACCTTAAGCACCTTTGGCAGAAACTTTGATAAAAGCGACGGGCGATGGGATTACTGAACATTGTGAGCACCACGCACTTGTCGTGCACGATTGGAGTTCACTCAACTACAACAGACACGTAAGCTAGACCAAAGAGTTCTGCATAATCACTATGAAAAGGGTTATGAACTGCAAAGCAGTATTGTCTTGGGCGTAGTTGCCCAAAATAACATTTGGAAGAATTAGGGCGTGTCATCAATTAAGTTTTAACTGCGCCCCCTTTAAAGAGGGCTAAACCTTAAAACCAGCCCCTAAATCCCCTAAAGGGAACTTAAAATATTAAACATTAAATAACTTGTTTGTGTTTAGCCCCCTTGAGGAGGTTGGGGGCTTCTTTAAAGGTTTTTAAACGCGCTACTTTCTGTTACAACTTAATTGATGACACGCCCTAGTAGAACGTGTCAAGGCTATTGAGAATCAAGGCGTTTCAAAGCCACGGGGGCATATTGTTGACAGGGAAGGTAATGCAGTTGCGTGATTACGAGCCATCGGAGAAAGTCATTGGCTGATACCTTGTCGACAAAACTCAACGTTGGAAGGTTTATCGCTATTTTTAACCATGATGGATACACTTGAACATTATTCTCTCTCAGTTGGCTGAGTTTAGGAATACTGCGTTCTCTTTTTGGGAATGCTCTCTTGTGTAGATACCTATACTTTAAGAGGTTGAGGGCTTCGGTTATTTACTTCAATAAAATCTGCAAACTTTGCGAACGAAATTCGCGTTCATACAACACGCTGACTACTTTATCGGTGATTAGTGGCACGCCGCCCATCAACACCGTGGTCATGCTATTTCAATCCACACCCGACCTCATCCGTTGGGTGAAACCCACCGACGGATAGAGGTCGATGGATTATTCCCCCCGTGAACGAGGAGCTTACCGTAAAGGATAACGATACTGACGTATCCTTGTCAAAACTTAAAAATATTCCTAAAGGACGAGATTTCAAACCAACAAGGAAATCTGATGCACGAAAATCACAATTAGCAACAACACTTTCAATTCCCAAAGCCCCGCGTTGGTGGTCACGGTAAACGGCAAATTTGCTGCAATCGACATTGCGCGGTCAGTCGCGCCCAACACGGCAATCAAACCCGCTAAAATAAAAATGGTGGTAGAAACTAATTGCGAAGCATTGCGATGTAAGGTGCTGATTAAGTTAGAGTCCATGATGCGTACATCACGTTCAACCAGCCGTTTTGACCATTCGTAACGATAATCATGTAATACGGTGTATAAACTATGATGATTTTTAGTTTTCACCGAGGCAATACGCGCATAACTCAACCAACTCACAAAG
>JBDLSS010000367.1:0-5687 GCA_039799345.1 Pseudomonadota bacterium | reverse complement strand
AAAACGAGCACGATACTATGCAATCACCCCTACAATTACCAAAACTGCTAAATCGCTTTCAAGAATTCTTAAATCGTTCCGTGCAACCTGCGGCACAAGTACATCCGCGCATTGCTAAAACGCCCTTATCGCCCTTAGTCAGTAAGTTTGGGGGAAAGCCTTATCTTAAGTTTGGTGAGAGCTTACCAACAAATCCGAAGGCTGAAATTTTAACTTTTATCGCTCAACTAAATTTTGCAGAATTGACGGCAAGACTTCCCATGTTGGGCGAAGTATTGCCCACAAAAGGAATTTTGCAGTTTTTCTATGATTTGGAAGAAGCACCTTGGGGCGGCGGTCTGGAAGATTCTGCCTATTGGCGTGTGATTTTTCACCCAGAACCTGATTTGGCACACTGTGAAAATATGACTATTCCGATTCTCAGCGCGTCGGAAGAGGCGAGTATAGAATATTCATTGCTGCACAGTTTCCCCGATGTGGAAATTCTCAATGAATTGTTTACGCTGTCTGAAACCGAAGAAGAAGCCTACTTGGAATTTATGGATACCGATGATAGCAGTAAGCATCAAGTGCTAGGCTATCCGTGGAGTATTCAAGGCGACCCTTGTTTTGAAGCACAGTCATTGTCGAAACAACTGTTTCCCAATTCAGAATCTGCTGAGCCTTGGCATTTGCTTTGGCAAATAGATTCGGACGAGGTGCTGGATTTTATGTGGGGCGACATGGGAATGTTATATATTTTGATTCAAGAACAAGATTTGCGAAAGGCAGATTTTTCGCGGGTGATTTTTGTGTTGCAGTGCTATTGATGATAATCACAAACTAAACCTTCTCATTGTTAAAACCGAGAAGGTTTCAAGTTATATCACAACCTCAGATAAGGATTTAATCATAAATAAAATATTGTTAGGTTTAATACTACTCGCAAGCCTTCCAGCTTATGCAGAAGAATTTCCTGCTGGTTTAAGACTGCCCACAGAACAAGAATTGTCTAAAGAACCATTACGAAAAAAATCACCCACAAAAAATGCAACTATCTCCGCCGATTTTAATGGCGATGGAAAACTGGATCACGCATTTCTTTTAGCGGGTATTAAAAAACAGAAGGGAGCATTAGCCGTTAAGCTTTCCAATGGTAATGCTTATAAGTGGTTTATTTTAGATAAAGAACTTGATTGGGATAGTACACAAATGAGTCTAGAATTAGCCAAACCTAATCGGAAGTATGAAACAGCTTGTGGCAAAGGCTATTGGGAATGTTCGGCAAATGAGCCCAAATCAATTACTTTAAAAAATACTGGTTTTTGGTATGCTCCTTTTGAACAAAGGGGAGCAGTAATAATATTTTGGAATAAGACTAAAAACGACTTTGAATCGGTCACGATGAATGATTGATTCATTCATCAAACACGCTTGGGCAGCGCACAATACTAACTCATTGTAAATAAAATAATTAATTTTTAAACTGCGCAACTCCCATCAGTGTCGTTTAACGGATGCCGATATTAGAAAAGCGGTTGAACTGCAACTGTTAAAACCTGTCTAGACTGTATGCGTGCAGTGGAGTGTAGGAGCATGTTTAAACTCGCGAACACCCACATTCCGCTACACCCCATACATGTCACCATGGAAACTTAATCAAGTGGGCAAGCGTTCCCCACGCCCAATCGCATAATAAGTAAATCCCAACTTTTGCAATTTCTGAGGCTCATATAAATTGCGCCCATCAAAAATTAAGGGCTGTTTGAGTTGCGATTTTAAATAAGGGAAATCAGGACTACAGAATAAACGCCATTCGGTAACAATAATTAGCGCGTCCGCATTTTTCACCGCCGCTTCAGGCGTGTCACACAGAATTAAATCATCGCGCTTGCCATAAAGCCGCGTTGCCTCCGCCATTGCTTGTGGGTCATAAACCTGCACCCGCGCCCCTTGCGCCCACAACGCTTCCAAAATCACTCGACTTGGTGCTTCACGCATGTCATCCGTATTCGGTTTAAACGCCAAACCCCACATCGCAAAACATTTGCCGCGAATATCTTGGCGAAAATGTTGGTAAATCTTATCGAAAATTAGGTGACGTTGTTGATAATTCACCGCTTCCACCGCTTGTAAAATCCGTGCTTGCAAACCAACTTGATTGGCGGTGCGTTCCAAAGCCTGCACATCTTTCGGAAAACATGAGCCGCCATAACCACAACCGGGATAAATAAAATCAAAACCAATGCGCGGGTCAGAACCAATGCCAATCCGCACTTGTTCAATGTCCGCACCGACACGTTCCGCAAGTGCGGCCATTTCATTCATAAAACTAATTTTTGTAGCTAGCATTGCATTCGCGGCGTATTTGGTCAGTTCTGCGGAATGAATATCCATCACAATTAATTTGTCATGATTGCGATTAAACGGCGCGTACAATTCACGCATTAATTCAGAAGGGCGGCTATTGTCCGTGCCGACAATAATGCGGTCGGGGTGCATAAAGTCATCAATTGCCGCGCCTTCTTTCAAAAATTCGGGATTAGAAACCACATCAAATGCACAAGAAACCCCGCGTGCATTGAATTCTGTTTGCACCGCTTGGCGCACTTTTTCTGCTGTGCCGACGGGAACAGTGGATTTATCCATAATTAGCTTGTATTCGGTTGCATATTGCCCGATGGTTTGTGCAACACTGATCACATATTGTAAATCTGCTGAACCATCTTCGTCAGGTGGCGTGCCAACAGCTATACATTGAATTTCCCCAAAACCGACCGCAAGCTGCATATCAGTTGTAAATTGCAAACGTCCTGCGGCAAGATTCTTATTCAGCAGTTCTTCTAATCCAGGTTCGTAGATTGGAGTTTTACCTTGTTGTAGCTGCGCAATTTTTGCTGTATTGACATCGACACACATCACCGAGTTGCCGACTTCTGCTAGACAAGTGCCTGTCACCAAGCCCACGTAACCTGAACCAAAGATGGTAATTCGCATTGATGTATCCTGTGTGTTTCAGTGGTAAAAATCCGAAAAAAGTAGGAGTCGTGCGATAAACTGCACTAATTTTAAAACGGGCTATTATAAACGAAAGCGCGTGGGCAACACTTACGTTTGATGTTAAAATTAAAATTCTTCATAAATTAATCTGTTATATAGCGATTTATTCTGTTTATAAATATTTTCAGCAGGTTTAAAATTCGAGCAGTGCAGAAATTTCAGCACATTCAACTTGTAGAAATTTTAAATTTTTAAAAAATAACTCAGAGACGGGGGGAAATATGGAAGAAAAAAAAATAACACGGGCGTGGTTATTAGATTTTGGCGCGGAATTATATGCGGCAGTGGGTTTACACGAAATGTCACAAGTGATTATTTCCCCAATGTTATTTGATATACCGACCACACCCCATTATTGTAGCGAAGTTGTGATTGTGCAAGATCGTATTTTACCTGTGCTCGACATGCCCAGTTTATTGGCAGGACAAAAAATCATACATTCGCACCACGATGTTGTTGGCGTGGGGGTTTATCAATTCAGTCCAACAGAACCCTTGTTTTATGCGGGTTTGCGCTTGGCAACCACGCCAAGCACTATTTATGTCAGTGATGAAGATGCCTGCGAATTACCCGAATCACAATGCTATTGGCAGCCATTTTCAATTTCCTGTATTAAATATAATGATTTAGCCGTGCCGATTATTGATTTAGCCGCATTGTTTTCAGGAAAATTTGAATTACACGGCATTTTGAAACCGCCCCCTAATTTAATTTATCATTAATTTTCAATGCAGCTTATATGCGTAAAATCTCAGGCTTTACCCTGCTCGAAGTCTTAGTCGTCGTCTTATTGATGGGGATTATTTTGAGTTTTGCCAGCTTGAAATTGGGCGATGGCGGACAGGCGCGGGTGCTTTCGCAGGAGGCGCGGCGGGTTCAAGCTGTGTTGCAGTTGGCGCGTGAAGAAGCGATTTTGCAAACCAAAGAATATGGGGTGCGTTTTCAGCCTACAGCTTATGAGTTTTTCGTGTTGTCGCCACCCGAGTGGAAACGCTTTAGCAAACGCGACGATACTTTGCACCCGCGCAGTTTCCCCGAATCTATGGAAGCCAGTTTAGAATTGGACGGGGAGAGTTTGAAATTACTGCCTTCCAACGATAAAGACGTTAAAAATGAAAAGACGGAAGAGAAAAATCGTCCCCAAATTTTAATACTTTCCAGTGGCGAAATGACCCCATTTACTTTGACTTTACGTGCAAAAACTTCAGGGAATGGGGTGCAATTACCGCAATATCGCATCATTGCAAATTTTCTGGGAGAAATTCAGATTAAACAGGATGATCCGAAATAAGAATATCTGAATGTAGCCCGCATTAGTTTTGTCAGTATGGAATTGATTTTTTTGGAGTTAATGTGGGTAGAAATTACGCAGTTTAATCTTTAACTATTTGATTTTAATTTAAACATAATTATGCAGTACACAATACTAACTCATTCTACTGAATGAGGTGAGGAGTTTTGTATATGTCAGAATCCAATGAAGTCAAAATGAATGAATTGGCAAACGCAATAAGTGCCAAGTCTGAAGAAAACGTGGATCGACCCGTCACCGCTAATCGGGTGATGGATTGGATTAAAACCACGCAAGGAGTCATCACGGGAATTGTTGCCGTATTAGTCATTTTGCCCTCGCTATTTAATGCCTTGATTGATGTGTATATCTCGTTTTTTAATATTCCTAAGAGTATTAATGAGCACAATAATCAGCAATTATTCCAATCCCATTTTCAAGAAAAGCCGATTCACTCGGGTATGAATGTGATCAAGACAGACACGGGCAATCTGTCGATGAAAGTGAGTATTTATCGTAATGGCGATATTTTCGTGGAATATGGCGATTATTCACAATGGTTTCCATATCATCCACCGAAAGAGCTGAAAAAAACATCGTCGGGAATTTCTTGGCTTATCAGTGATGCTTATGCTGAAGATTATCCCACAGGTCTCTCGCCCTGCGAGCTTGCAAAACAAGGTGAACAAACAAATACCAATGTCGCGACTTCTTACCTGCTAAAAGATGTGCGGCAGGGTGAAAATGTGTTGCGAGAACGGATTTATGCGGATGGCTGTCGAGAAACATTGTCTATTAATGTCAATACAGGGCAAATCATGCTGCGTAAATTGGAAATTATCACCCTAAGTGAGCAGCAAAAACAATCCTTGCGCGAAGGGCAAGGTATTCAAATTACTCCACAAGTAATTGACATACAGCGATAATTTATTATGCCATCTGTAGTATTCTGAAATTAAAGCTTAACTGCGCTCTTCACTTCCTAAAATATCACTATTAAGCTGATGAAAGTATTTTATATTCAGCTTATTACATAGAATTTTTTGTGTAAAAAACGAATTTTTCCTTAAATTATAAGGAAACTTATGCAAGTCTTTATTTTTATAGGTATGGGTGCAGTTAGGATTTTTAAGTTTTTTAGAGGATTTATGACTGTTAAAAGTTTGTTCTTAGTCCACAATGTCGTAATCCTCACAAATTATATTAAAAAATAATTTATTATTATCAATGTGTTAATAAATGGATTAATTCTTGCATACAGGGGTAGATACGGTTTTATCCATGTTTAAAGGAGTAGGATTGATGTCCTCGTTGAACCAAATTATCACAGAATTAAAAGCAGGCGAACTGATTCCTT
>JBDLSS010000366.1:0-3046 GCA_039799345.1 Pseudomonadota bacterium | reverse complement strand
TTCATTTGTTATGAAGGGAATCAAATGCTTAAGGATGATAGTTGCTTAACTGTATATTATACATAATATTTATACTCTTTGATTAAGCCCTCCCCCTAAAGGGGGCTAAGCACAAACAAGTTATGTAATGTTTAATATTTTAAGTCCCCTTTAGGGGATTTAGCGGCTGGTTTTACGGTTTAGTCCTCTTTAGGGAGTTGGGGCGCAGTTAAAACTTAATTGATGACACGCCCTAAAGCTATTAATTTAAAATAATTTATTAATATTAGGCGTAGCCACCATACAGCTTTAATCGCATAAAGTTTCACATCGCAAAGTGTATGGCGGCTACGCCTTATACACCCTACGAACTGTCTTAGTTGAGAGATAAGAAAACTGCGTCACTGTTCAAACCTGCAATTTCATATAATTATTTGCGCTAAATGCTAAGTAATATATTATTTTTTGTTATTTAATAGTTCCTTTATAATGGAATTTTAGTGAAAACCTGCTGCATAACCGCATTTGCACATAACCAATGATTTTGAAATTTATGAAGGAACATCATCATGCCTAATTCTGGTGTACATTCGATTACCCCTAAAGATGCTTGGGAACTTTTACAAAAAAATCCCAAAGCCGTATTAATTGACGTACGTTCTGAATTGGAATATTTATTTGTAGGGCATCCTAAAGGTGCAATTCATATTTCATGGATTGAAGCCCCTGAGTGGAAAGTGAATCCCCATTTTCTATCAGAAGTGCGTAAAGTCGTGTTGGGCGGAATTATTTCTGACCATGATGACAATGAAAACTCAGTGGACAGTGCACCTGTCTTACTGATTTGTCGGAGCGGTGCACGTTCTTTAGAAGCTGGTAAAGCGTTGCTTAAAGAAGGTTTCAGCAACGTTTATAATGTATTAGAAGGCTTTGAAGGGCCTTTAGATGCAGAACATCATCGGGGCATGATTGGCGGCTGGCGTTATCATCAGCTACCTTGGGAACAATGTTAATCTCAAGTGGAGTGCTGCATAGACATGTCACTCCAATCCTACACCTTGCTGTGATTTAAACATAAAAACGCCGCATAAATTTAACTGCCCTCTAAACAATCCCTGTTTGTTATCATACACTATCAAATTGAGCAGCCTGATGACGACGTGGTGAAGTATGAGCAGTGATGTGCTGATTATCTGGTTATGGCGCAATGCCAAAAAAATTGCTTGGTGGACAACTTGCTTGGTATTAAGCCTGATCATTATGGGCTATTTTGGTTCAGCCTTATGGACGCAACAAGCGCAGACGGTGTTTATTCCAGGGGCGTTGAGCGCGGGACATTACCAATTTGCGGATAAATGCCAAGTCTGTCATCAAGCTTTTGCCCGTGATTCTCAAGCTGCTTGTGTGGGCTGTCATGCAAGCAGTTTAGAACATGATACTCACCGCGCATCGAAACTCAGCCCCGTAGCAATAATCCCTGATGTAAGTCGCTGTGTGAGCTGTCATACTGAACATAAGCCTGAAATTACCCAAAAAATGGGGGTGACGCGCTCCTTGGATTTTTGCGTCACTTGTCATCAAAAAACCTTAGAAACCCGCCAAAACCACCAAAAGCTAGCACTTGATAGTTGTACGCAATGTCATAATTATCATGATAATCGTGCATTAGAACCTCATTTTTTAAATACACATCATCACGATCCTAGCTTGTCCACAACCCCCCGTTTAATCCAGCGTAATTTTAGCGATTACTACAAACAACAACTTAAGTTCCCTTTAAAAAGTCTCAGTATCATTGAACAAGATTCTCCAGTATTTGTGCATTTGTCGAGCTCTTTGGCAAGTGAGTGGGAAAATAGTCGTCATGCTCAAACAGGGGTTAATTGTAAAGCCTGTCACAGTAATGCCACTGTGAGCTGGATTGAAAAGCCCGACTATAAAGTTTGTCAAGATTGCCATCAGTCTGAAAAAGAAAGTTATTTAAGAGGAAAGCATGGGGTCGCAGCAGCATATGGTGTGCCTGCTGTGGCAATGATCAGTCATGCACATTTACCAATGCAAATGGGGTCGCAGCATCGCGATTTGAATTGTAATAGTTGTCACCCCGCCCACCGTTTTGAGACAACGCATGCAGCAATTGACGGTTGCTTAAACTGTCATGCGGACACGCACAGCTTGAAATATAAGCAGTCGATACATTATAAACTCTGGGTTGAGGAACAAACGAATAAAGCTGCGGCGGGAATTGGGGTTTCTTGTGCAAGCTGTCATTTGCCACGTTTGCAAACTCCCACGCGGATCGTAGTTGAACACAGCCCCAGCACAAATCTACATCCTAATCATAAAATGTTAGAAACGGTGTGTTTAAAATGCCACGGATTAGAATTCAGTTTGGACGCATTGAGCGATCAAGCGTTAATTCAACAAAATTTTAATGCAGCTCCCAAAGTGCCTTGGAAAGGCTGGGCGTTGTTACCGCCATAAGGGGAGAGCATAGGTATCTACACATCTTTAATGACTTTTTTCTCGTTCCCAAACAGCGTTTGAAACGAGAAAATGCAACGAAAAAATGCGAAGCTGGTGCGGGTTTGTAACCTGCACCGTAACGTTTCAACTTATTTTGATGTTCTCAAACGTTCCAATAAAAATCTGTAGCTTGGGTTGCCAGCCGCACCCCAACGAAAATGTGAAATGAACAAATACAATATTTGGGGGACTTTAGGGTAATGTTGGGTTGCCGATGGCAACCCAACCTACCGAAGCTAAAAACTTAAAGATGTTTGTGTTTTAAGTCCCCTTTAGGGGATTTAGGGGGGGCAGCCTCCCCTGCTCCCTTTTTCAAAGGGACTGAAATACTATAAACTTGAAAATACAATAAGTTAAAGCTTAACTTACTGGCAGTGATACGGAAGTCTGGAACAACACTATTAAAAACAAAAGCACAGGTTAATTAAATGAAATTAATAGGTTTATGGGCACTATTAGCAGTGCTTTCATCAAACGTTCAGGCAGCTGGCAATAGCGAATCGCGGGCAACAGAATCACGCACCAGTGCACCCGACACCTC
>JBDLSS010000365.1:0-3760 GCA_039799345.1 Pseudomonadota bacterium | reverse complement strand
ATGCCCCTACCGTCATGGGCGGTGGCATGGCGACCGGATTGGGTGGCATTGATTTTATTGTATTGGTGTATTGCTTTGCCGCAACGGGTAGGAATTACTTCTGCATGGGTGGTGGGGATTTTTGAAGATATATTGACCGATACTTTATTAGGGCAACATTCTTTAAGTTTGATTTGTCTAAGTTATATCAGTGTGAAATTACACCGTCGTATTCGTGCTTTTCCGATTTGGCAACAAGCAGTTGGTGTATTTGCTTTGATGCTGCTTAGTGAAATTCTGAGTGTCTGGATACATAGTTTGTTGGGGGCGCAACACACGGATTGGTCATTTAGTTATCCCGCTTTTAGCAGCATGTTCTTATGGCCTTGGATTTTTGTGATGTTGCGGGATATTCGACGGATGTATCATGTATTTTAGGGCGTGTCATCAAATATGCTAATGGGCTATTTCAACTGCGCCCCCACCCCCTAAAGAGGGCTAAACCTTAAAACCAGCCCCTAAATCCCCTAAAGGGGACTTAAAACATTAAACAAATTGTTTGTCTTTAGCCCCCTTTAGGGGGTTGGTGGCTTCTTTAAAGGTTTTTAAACGGGCTACTTTTTGTTAAAACTTAATTGATGACACGCCCTAGTGAGTGATTAAAAATATTAAGAACTTATCCGAATTAAACAGGATTAACCCCTGCTTGGCATAAAGACCGTTATGTTTTTTCTTCAATGCTGAAAACCCTTTAATTTTGATTCAGACACGCTTTATTTAACCCTAAAAAGGTTTAGCATGGCAAAACCCACTTATCCCATCACCCCTGCAATTCGGGCGTTACGACAAGCACAGATTGCCTTTGAATCCCATTTATACGACTACGAAGTCCAAGGTGGTACCGCAGTTTCAGCGCGTGAATTGCAGGTTCATGAACATTGCGTGATTAAAACTTTAGTGATGGAAGATGAGAATAAACAGGCTTTTATTGTGCTAATGCACGGTGACAAACAAGTTTCCACCAAACAATTAGCGCGTGATTTAAAAGTGAAAGCAGTGCATCCGTGCAGTCCTGAAATGGCAAATAAACATACGAGTTATTTAGTGGGTGGCACTTCACCCTTTGGTACGAAACATCCGCTGACAGTTTACATGGAAAAAACCATTTTAGAACTTCCCAAAATTTATATTAACGGGGGCAAGCGTGGCTATTTGGTCAGTATTTCATCACAAGATGTCTGTGATTTATTGAAAGCAAGCTTGGTTGAAGTGGGTATATGAAACAAACTTTGTATGAGATTTTACGGGTTGAATCCAATGCGACTCCTGAAGATATTCGTTATGCGGCGCAACGGCTGGCATACAAATATAACCCCAAACAACATCCCAATAATCCTAAAGTATTGGCTTATTTTCGACAGATTCAACGGGCATACCGTATTTTAAACAATACGGCAACTCGCGCTGCCTATGATGCTAAATTGAATGAAATTATTTTACCCAGTGTCAGCGTTGCCGTAGAAGCTCCACCACCCATCCTCCCCCCTCCTGTCAAAGACAGTCGTATTTTTCCCGCTGGGGAACATAGAGAAGCGTCTTCTAAACTCCCATCACATAAAACGGTTCATCCTCCTGAAATCACAGAATATCGCGCCCATGTGCATTGGTTTAGTCTTGTTCCCAGCTTATTAACGCTAGGTTTTAGTTTGCAGCTGCTGTTTGTAAATCCTAACTTATTTAACTTTATTTTACAAAAATATGAGTTTTTAAGCAGTTATGCTATCGAAATACGTTGGAGTATGATGGCGATATTGAGCTATACAGCACTCTCATTCTCCCTCAGTTTCCTGAATTTATTTACCACCCATTTAATACTGAGTAACAAAAAATTTGTTTTTGAAACTGGTTTAATTTTCCGAAAACATCAAGAATTTACCTACAGTATTTTTGAAAAAGTGCTGGTAAGACAAGGCATTTTCGGCAGCGCGTTTGGATTTGGAAAAATTTATTTACAAGCATTTGGTGGAATTAAAATACATTTGCACTATATTGCCGCCCCTCACAAATTTGAAGAAATGCTGATTCGCAGTGTGCGCACGCATAGCTATAAAACGCTCAATTGAACTTTGATATTGACCTGATAAAAATCATTGTTTTTTGATTGCATCCTACCTACAATTAGACAAATTTATTATTATGTGGGTCAAATAAATTAAGATTTAATTTTCAAAAAATAATAAATAACCTGAGTTCGGGATAAAAAATAGCAGAAAGTTTAATTAATCCAGTTTGTTAAAAAAGTTGCAAAGATTATCAGAATCAGGATTCACAGAATTAAAAAACTTTTTCAACATGATGTGTTCATCCTGCTTAATTCGGATAATCCTGTCAATCCTGATTCTGACAATAAACTCGTCACAGCCAAAACAGTTTTCTTATACCGAACTCAGGTTAAATTGTTTATTTGATGACCGTGAACTACTAATTTCTTGCGCTATTATTTTAAATAATGGTGTAATAATTGCTTAAAATGTCTTAAGTCTTATAGCTATTTGATTCATTAGCAAAAGTCCCAAACACTCAACTGCTAGAGATTGCGACTATGTTTAAGAATACTCCGAATATTGGGGCGATGCCTGTCGCCCAGCCTGAGCAAATTACTCTCAATGGATTCCCTTTAAAATCCCGTCAATCTTTGGGAAATTTTATGTGCCGCAGTATAAGTCAATGTATCGCTTTGTTTTTATTGATTTGTGTCAGTCCTATTTTTTTATATCGAATGTGGTGTTCGAAACGTTTAACAGGACAATATTTCAAACAGCAACAGCGTGTTGGCTATCAATATAAGCTTTTTAATTATCTTACATTTAATAATGAAGGCAGAGGGAAATTTCTGCCCTTATTGTTGAATATTTTACGGGGGGAAATGCGTTTTACGGGGGTGCGTGCCCTTTCTCCTGATGAAGCCGCTGAACTGACGCAAGCCCACGACTTAGTTCACTTTAATGTCCATCCCGGAATTTTCACAGTTTATGCCCTACATCAACGCTTAGGAATTGATTATAAAACAGAATTAGAAATAGAACGTGAATATATCAATACGTCAAGTCTGCGTAGTAATGTAAGTTTGGTGCTGCGCTCTTTGTTCAGTCTTATTTTTAATCAACAATATACCGTTGCTAAACCTTATTTAGAAATTTTAGGGGTTAGGATTAAGAACACCACTTTAAATGCCGCATTGAATGACATCATGCAGCATGCACACAGTTCGCAAAAATCCCTGTTTAGCTTTGTCAATGCCGATTGTTTAAACATTGCTTATCATCATGGGAAATATCGTCAAGCCTTGGCTCAATCGGATCAGGTCTTCGCTGATGGCAGTGGCATTCGTATGGCATGTCGCTTGCTCAAGGAAAAGTTATTGGGCAATGTCAACGGCACGGATTTATTTCCAAAGTTGTGTGAACGTTTGGCGGAGACACATTTATCGATTTATTTATTGGGTGCAAAACCGGGTGTCGCACAAGCTACAGCCACGATCATGCAACAGCGTTATATGGGTTTGAAAATCGCTGGTACGCAAGACGGTTATTTCACGCAAGAAGACACGGCACAAGTGATTGAGCAAATCAATCAATCAGGTGCGTCAATTTTATTGGTTGCAATGGGTGCGCCCCGTCAAGAATTATGGCTTGCAGAACACCGTGCAGAATTAAATCCTTCGGTTTGTATGGGAGTGGGTGGGTTATTTGATTTTTATTCGGGACGTATTTCGCGTGCT
>JBDLSS010000364.1:0-10812 GCA_039799345.1 Pseudomonadota bacterium | reverse complement strand
GTGAGCAGTGGCGAAGTCACTACGCTGGCTTTAGCTTCCACAAGTTTGAAACTTATCCAAGAGTTACAAATTCTATGGGCGAACTTTGGCGTTAAAAGCTCTATCAACCAAATGCGTGACCACGAACTTAAACCCATGCCTGATGGGAAAGGTGGGAAAAAAGAGTATTGGAGTAAGCCTTTATACCGCTTGTTGATTACTTCAATCAAAGGCTGTCAAATCGCTGAAAGTATCACGCAACTGGCAAGTAATAAAACTTCAGCCGCCGCTAAGCAGTATTTAAACAATTTGCAGAAAGACGGCTACAACCAAAAACTGTATGTGACTTTTACGGGCTTGACCGAATTACCCAATGAAGATGCCTATTGTCTCATGGTCGAGTCTGAGACTCATGCGTGGACGGTAAACGGTTTGATTACTAAAAATACTGAAATCACGTTGAATACAAAAGCTTATCCAGACCCCGTTAAAAACCAGCAAGAAGGCGAAATCGCGGTTTGTAATCTCGCCAGTATCAATCTTGCCAACCATATTCAAGATGGCAAGCTCGATATTGAGAAGCTGCAACGCACCATTCGCACAGGAATGCGGATGCTGGATAACGTGGTGGAATTGAATTATTACGCCGTGCCCCAGTCTCGCAATGCCAACTTGCAACATCGCCCCGTCGGCATGGGCATCATGGGTTTTCAAGACGCGCTTTATCAATTACAAATTCCTTACGCTTCACAAGCCGCTGTTGATTTTGCCGATCAATCGATGGAAGTGGTCAGCTATTACGCAATTCATGCCTCTACCGAATTAGCAGCAGAACGCGGGCGTTACAAGAGTTTTGAAGGCTCATTGTGGAGCAAAGGCATTCTGCCTGTGGATAGCATTCAGTTTGTTGCCAAATCGCGACCCAGCCAATACTTAGAAATCGACACCCGCAGCACTTTAGACTGGGATAGTTTGCGCCAACGGGTCACGCAAATCGGAATGCGGAATTCTAATTGCATGGCGATTGCACCCACGGCGACGATTTCTAACATTGTCGGGGTTTCGCAATCGATTGAACCGACGTATCAAAACTTGTTTGTGAAATCGAATTTGTCAGGCGAATTTACCGTGATTAATCCCTATTTAATCAATGAACTGCGTCAGCGTGGTTTGTGGGATGAAGCGATGGTGAATGACTTGAAATATTTTGATGGCAGCCTGCGTTATATCGAGCGTATTCCACAAGATTTACAAGATTTATATGCCACTGCGTTTGAAATTGATCCTGCATGGTTGATTGAAGCGGCGGCGCGTCGTCAAAAATGGATTGACCAGTCGCAATCGCTGAATTTGTACATGTTAGAGCCTTCAGGTCGTAAATTGGACAGCTTGTATAAACTGGCATGGCTGCGCGGTTTGAAAACGACGTATTACTTGCGCAGCATGGGCGCGACACACGTCGAGAAAAGCACGATTCGGGATCGCAAATTAAATGCGGTCAGCAATGAACCCGCACCCCAAGTGTGTTCCATTGATAATCCTGATTGCGAGTCTTGCCAGTAAAAATCAAAGAAGCCCCCAACCCCCTAAAGGGGGCTTTTACAGATTAAATCTTAAAGATTTAAAGTAAGCGTAGGGTGTATAAGGCGTAGCCGCCATACACCTGCTTTAAATTGCGACTGTACCGCTTTTCAAATCGCAAGGTGTATGACGCGATGCTTATACACCCTACGCTGGCTACCCAATCTTTAAAGTCCCCTTTAGGGGATTAGGGGCGCAGTAACTCTTAACTCATTATTTCCCTTATAGATTACCTCAGTAGCAACGGAGTTTATTGATCATGTTAGATTTTGACGAACCTGTGGCGACACGCTCCTCTCTTCCTGCAGGCATGTCACCGCTCCATAATTCTTCAGCCCTGCCTTACGGCGCGACGGGGCTTGAAACCGTAGAGATGGGTGCACGCCGCATTCAAGTTGATGATAAGCAAATCATTAATTGTCGTGCGGATTTAAATCAGCTCGTGCCGTTTAAATACAAATGGGCTTGGGATAAATATTTAGATGCCTGTGCCAATCATTGGATGCCCAATGAAATTAATATGAATGCTGACGTTGCGCTGTGGAAATCTCGCGATGGTTTGACCGAAGATGAACGCTTGATTATTAAGCGTAATCTGGGATTTTTCTCAACCGCCGATTCTTTGGTGGCGAATAATTTGGTGTTGGCGGTGTATCGCCATTTAACCAATCCTGAATGTCGTCAATATTTGCTGCGCCAAGCTTTTGAAGAGGCTTTGCACACCCACGCGTATCAATATGCGATTGAATCGATGGGCATGGAAGAATCTGAATTGTTCAATATGTATCGTGAAATCCCCTCGATTCATGATAAAGCCGTCTGGTCTTTGAAATACACCGACAGTTTGAGCGATCCCAATTTCCACACCGGCACGCCTGAAAATGACCAGCGTTTCTTGCGGGATTTGTGCGCATTTTATGTGTGCTTTGAAGGGATTTTCTTCTTTGTGGGCTTCACCCAGATTTTAAGCATGGGGCGGCGCAATAAGATGGTGGGCACGGCGGAACAGTTTCAATACATTCTGCGCGATGAATCCATGCATTTGAATTTTGGTATTGACGTGATTAATCAGATTAAATCTGAAAATCCGCATTTATGGTCTAAAGCGTTCCAAGATGAAATTTGCACCATGATTCGAGAAGCGGTGGAGTTAGAAATTAACTACGCTTATGACACCATGCCGCGCGGCGTGTTGGGTATGAATGCGGATATGTTTGTGGATTATCTGCGTTATATTGCAAACCGTCGCTGTGACCAAATCGGGCTGCCTGAATTGTATGCGGGCGCAGTGAATAATTTCCCGTGGATGTCGGAAATCATCGACCTGAAAAAGGAAAAGAATTTCTTTGAAACCCGTGTCACGGAATATAAAACGGGCGGGGCTTTAAATTGGGATTAGGGTTTTAGCAATTGGGATATTTGGGGCGGCTCTTTGGGGTCGCCTTTTTTGAGATGAAAAACAACTTGTTTACTAATCGATAGGATAGTTTTATGCCGAATGTTAACGCCTTAATTATGTTAGATAAGTCTAAAGAATACCTGAAAATTGCTGAGATAGCATTTGATCACGAATTATATAATCCAGTAGCTCAGGCAGCATATTATGCTTGTTTTCAGCTTGCTTGTGTTGCCTTGGATTATCATAAAAATGAAATATATCCTATTAGTAGTGTTAGAAATTGCACGCATAAAGGGATAATTAGTGGATTTGTAAGATACTTGATTAATGAAAATCAAATTGTTCCAATTGATCTTCGCGGATACTTAAAAGAATTAGAAAGTTTCAGAATAACTGCTGATTATGAGGCAGTTTCATCGATAGATAGAGTGACTGCTGAAAAGATTCTTCAGAAAGCCCTTTATTTTTATAGAAGAGTGACTGAATCTTTGAGTTAGATAAGCTTTATGTTTACTAACTCACTAATTTCTCTAAATTATTTCAGCTATTTTTATAAATAACTAATTGAATCATTTAGAAAAATATTTAAAATTTTAGTTTCTGTGATTATACTATAAACATAATCACAGGAAGAAGCCTTCAACTTCTCCTAAATGTCTAGGAATGTCATTAGGCTACAACCATGCTAAATTTTAAACAAAAAGAACTCAGTGAAAACTTATTTCTGACACTAAAAGCGCAGTTTCCCGATATTGGACTGGTGGAAATCATCGAGAATCCTTTTGAAGGTGGCGAGGTGTGGATGCGAATTCAACCTCCTGTTAATAGTCAGCAACAAAGTCAGTTCAGCGAATTGGCGGCTGAGTTATCCACCAATATTCTAGTTGAATATGGTTATGATATTGCGATCAGTTACGTAACTGATAATAAAGCGGTTCATTAATCAATAAAAATAAATTCAGATAAAAAAATCCCCGATTTTATTAAATATCGGGGATTTCAGTTTTAAGGCTGTAAATAAACGACTTCTCAGTTCGTTGCACATGTCGCATCATACATTTAAGTTCATGAACTTGACGCGGATTCAGCGGATTTTTACACCCTTCAAACGGATTTTCACTTGGTTTGAGTTTGAAATTCAAACTGCTCGGCGTGTTGTGCACCTCAATCACGCTGGATTCAAAACCTGTTAGTTTTTTAAAACCTAACAGGTCTCCTGTTCGATTTAAACCGTATGATTCTTTGTGTGACGCTTAACTTAATGGCAATGAAGCTGCATATCCAACCTCTGGAGGAATAGGAATTTGCCTAAATTTCAATCCTCATCAATGCACACTGATAAATCCCACCAACACACTCACCGCTTGTTTTGCCTCACGATGATTACTCACAGACACATCAACACGACGAATATCTTTATCCATTGTATCAGTGACCACACTTGTCCAAAACCATTCTTGATTAGCAAGTGTCATATTACCCGTAGTTTTACCCACAGCGAGAAAAGTTTGGCGTACTTGAATTTCCGTTAACACATTCATTGCCACCCAATGTGCAAAAGTTTTTTCTTGTAGCAGGCGCGTGACATCGGCTTGTTGGCTGCTTGCTTTGAGTGCGGCTGCCAGCGAAATACCCAGCACAGCTAAAGCAATTAATACTTCTAATAAGGTGAAACCATGTGCCCTCATGGTGTGGAATATACCTTTTGATAAATGCTATATAATCTGAGTTTGGGATAAGAAATAGCAGAAAGTTTAATCAATCCAGTTTGTTAAAAAAGTTGCAAAGATTATCAGAATCAGAATTCACAGGATTAAAGAATTTTCAGAATTAAAAAACTTTTTTAACATGATGCGTTCATCCTGTTTAATTCGGATAAGCCTGTCCATCCTGATTCTGACAACAAACTCGTCATAACCGAAACAGTTTTCTTATCCCGAACTCAGGTTACATAATATTTATACATAATTTTGATGTCGCATCTTTTTTGGGTTACCGTTGGCAGCCCAATCTACGAATTCTCGTCATTTATTGAATGATGTTTCAGGTTTTCCGAATCGTCAAACAGAGCTTGATTTACAAACATTCCTAAACAAAGTTTGGAAACGAAATAAAATTGTGGTTCTGACTTCTTTTTACCCTCTTTTGTCAAAGTCATAACTAGACACATATTTTAATAATTCTTAATAAATTAATATGTTATAAAATAATCTGGATATTAATTGATTTAAAAATAAAATAGTTATGGAATTTATGATGAAGTTAAAAAAGCAGTTGGTTTTAACCAAAAACATAATTACCCCAATAATTTACAAAAATAGCAATTATTGGGGTAATTATGAGACTGGAATTCAGACAAATAGCGATTTACTGTGCGATATAATCACGTAAATGCTTGGCTTCAAAAGCGGCTTCGTCGAGCTTGGCTTTCACCAAGTCGCCGATAGAAACTAAACCGATGACTTTGCCATTTTCAGCGACGGGTAAGTGACGGAAACGTTTATCACTCATGGTGGTCAGCGCGTCGTCTAAACTGGTACTCGGCGTGCCAAATAATAAATGACTGGTCATAATTTCTTCGACCAAGATCGTTGCCAATTCAGTGGAGCGGTTTGCACAAAAGCGCAACATGTCGCGTTCTGTGATAATGCCCACGATGTCGCCCCCAGCATTTTGTACTAACAGTGCGCCCACTTTCAGATCACACATTTTTTGTACTGCTGCTAACAGACTTTTTGAGGGATCAATGGTTTCCAATGAGCCTGTTTTCTTACTCAGCAATTCCTTCAGCGTCATAATATCCTCCTGCATACAGTGTGTAAAAAGCGTATTAAAATTATAAACTGCAACGGTTTCATCCAATTTTCTTTATGGTCTGAAACCTCCCCCGTCAAAAAGATAGTTCAATTGTGCCAACATGCGTTCGCATGTTATCCTCTTATCTTTCTTAACAACCTCTTCATTTACGGAGAGAGAATCCGTCGACCTCTATCTGTCGATGGCTTTTTCACTCAACAGTCGAGTATGGATTGAAACGAATATCATGTTGCCACAGGCATCGCCTTTCTCGCAAGCAGTTTTCTCAGCTTTCATATAAGTTTCACCAAGCCCTTTCTGTGGAATACGACAGAGAGAGTTCGGATGTGGATGGAAACATCAATCGAGAATTTTATCTTGTCTCCCGAATTAATTAGCACTGTCTTACCAATTCCACTGCTCCCCTATTTAAAAATTAGCGTGGCACAGCAACGCTTATTTCTTATAGAAAATAGTCAACTACTGTTTGAATGTCCAGTATCCACAGGTAAAAATGGGGCGGGCGAAACTTATGGTAGCGGTTGCACCCCCCGTGGTTGGTTGATGATTAAGGCAAAAATCGGGGCGGGCTGTCCTGAAAATTCGGTATTTATCGGGCGACGCGCCACGGGTGAAATTTATAATTCGCAATTGCAAACACAATTCCCAGAACGCGATTGGATTCTAAGTCGTATTTTATGGCTAGGCGGGCTAGAACCTGGCAAAAATCGTTATGGCGCAGTGGATACCTTGCGACGTTTTATTTACTTACATGGCACACCCGATGTGGTGCCGTTAGGCGTGGCAAATTCTAAAGGCTGCATACGGCTGCATAATACGGAATTAATTCATTTATTCGAGCAAGTGAAAGTAGGAACACGGGTATTTATTGGCGAGTAGTGCACCCAAAAATCGAGTATTTTTTCAGTCAACAGGTGCATTTTCCCGCAATTCCTATAGAATTCCAGCATTATTCACATCACATTTTTTCAGCTTTTATAGAGAGTACACCATGTCTGCATTGATTTGCGGTTCTTATGCCTACGATACCATCATGGTATTCAATGATAAATTTAAAAATCATATCCTGCCCGAACATGTTCATATTCTGAACGTCTCCTTTCTCGTGCCCGACATGCGCCGTGAGTTTGGCGGTTGTGCAGGCAATATTGCTTACAATTTAAATCTACTGGGCGGTAAAGCTCAAGCGATGGCGACCGTAGGCAAAGATTTCGCGCCTTATGCCGAATGGATGGATAAATGTGGTTTGTCACGCGAGCACGTGTTAGTGGTGGATAATTCTTATACTGCACAAGCCTTTATTACCACGGATATGGATGATAATCAAATCACTGCGTTTCACCCCGGCGCAATGAGCCATTCACATTTAAACAAAATCGGTGATGCGAAAGATGTTCAGATTGGGATTGTGTCACCTGACGGACGTGAGGGCATGATTGAACACGCTTTACAATTCCACAGTGCAGGCATTCCGTTTGTGTTCGACCCCGGTCAAGGTTTGCCGATGTTTGATGGCAATGATTTATTAGCCTTTGTCGAGCAAGCCTCATGGGTCATCGTGAATGATTATGAATGGCAACTGATGCAACAACGCACGGGACTGACTCCTGAACAAATGCGTGAACGGGTTAAAGCTTTGATTATTACCAAAGGCAGCCAAGGCTCTACGATTTACACCGCTGACGCAGTTCATGAAATTCCTGCGGCAAAACCGCATAATGTCTATGACCCCACGGGTTGCGGCGATGCGTTTCGAGGCGGCTTATTGTATGGTCTGATGAATGATATTGATTGGGAAACCACGGGGCGTATTTCTTCACTGATGGGCGCAATCAAGATTGAACATTACGGCACGCAAAACCATAGTTTCACCGTGAACGAGTTTAAAGCACGTTTTCAAGAAAACTTCGGTTATGAATTGATGCTGTAAACTTGTGAAATTCAGCATTAGTGCGAATGTCATCGCAAAAGTGGACAGTTTTTTGCGTATTAATCTGATGCTGAAATTGCGATAATACTGACTTTGCACAGGGTCGTTTAACCAAGCCTGCGTAATATAGTATAAAATCGAGCGATGCTCGTAAAATCATCAGTGAATGCCTGTTGAAATCGGAAATTTTCTTTCAAATATTACAGGCTTTAAAAATTTTTTGAACTCATTAGGAGTTACGCAGTTAAATCCATAACTCTTTGATTTTGCTGGAAACACAATTATGTGCCGTACAATACTAACTCATTGTAAATAAAAGAATTAATGTTTCAACTGCGTAACACCTGCTCATGTCAAAAAAATCACTTTAAAAGAACTCGAAAACTGGAATAGCAAGGACTTGTTAACTCGGATTCAGATGTGCCATAACTTTCTCTCATTGAGTAAGATGCCGCTTTAACAAGCTTGTCAAATAGTAGCTTTTATTCTTAATCTTATTTGCATTATTTTTAGGAAGCATTTAGATGTCTGCCCTTATCTGCGGCTTTCTCAGTTACGATACTGTGATGGTGTTTAACGATAAATTTAAACATCATCTACAATCGAATATGCCTGCATTGGACGTGCGTTTTCTCGTGCCCGACATTCGCCGCCAGTTTGGGGGGAATGCGGGTAATATCGCCTATAACCTGAAATTATTGGGTGAGAAAACTTTGCCAATGGCAACCGTAGGCATGGATTTTCATCAGTATGGCGACTGGTTAGATGCCTGTGGGATTTCGCGGCAATATATTTCTATAATGGAACATTGCTATACCCCACAAAATTTTATCACCATTGATATGGACGATAATCACATCACCGCTTTTCATCCCGGTGCGATGAGTTTTTCCCAGTTTAATCGTGTGCCGCACAATGCACATTTTGATGTGGGTATCATCACCGCAGATAATACGGAAGCGATGTTAAAACATGCACTAGAACTGGTTGAAGCCAATGTCCCGTTTGTCTTCCACCCCGCTCAAAGTATTCAGGATTTAGACGGCGATGAACTGATGAAATTTGTGGAGCAGGCGACGTGGATTTTAGTCAATCGTACGGAATGGCAAATTATGCAAAAGCGTCTGGGCTTAAGTCCGCAGCAGGTGGCGCAACGTGTCCAAGCTTTAATTGTCACCATTGGGGCAGAAGGTTCACTGATTTACTCAAATGAAACCCGCTATCAAATTCCCTCAGCTGCAGCTAAGGCGGTGAATGATCGTATGGGTTGCGGTGCGGCGTATTGCGCAGGCTTGGTCTATGGTTTAATTAGAGATATTGATTGGGAAACCACGGGGCGCATTGCTTCGTTGATGGGCGCGATCAAAGTTGAGCATCATGGCACGCAAAATCATAATTTCACCCTTGAATTATTTAAAGCCCGTTTCAAGAAAAATTTTGGATATGCCTTGATTATTTAGTGAGGACTGTTGCCTCTACAATATTCATTGAGTTTTAATGGAAACATTATTGTGCAGTGCATAGTAACGCTTGCACATAAAGGCGTTAGTGTTGTAACTGCGTAACGCCTAAATTTTGTAAATCCTGATTCGGATAATGCTTATAACTTTAACCTGCCAATTCCTTTGCATGACGCTTGGCTAATTTCACATAGTTTTGAGCAGAATAACTAAAAAATTCGATTTCTTTTTCAGTCAAAGCACGCCCTTGTTGTACAGGATTACCACGCCAAATAAAACCTCCTGCCAATCTTTTTCCAGGTGGTACGACGCTACCCGCCGCCAGCAAAGTGTAGGGTTCTAGCACTGCCCCATCTAAAATCACTGCTCCCATGCCGATTAAGCAATGATGTTCAATCGTACAAGCGTGCAAAGTTGCCTGATGCCCCACGGTGACGTCTTGCCCTATATACAACGCCCGCCCGCCTACACAAAATTGACTATCGTGGGTGACATGTAACACCGTGCCATCTTGAATATTGCTGCGTGCACCGATAAAAATCTGCTGAATATCGCCTCGTGCCACGACCATTGGCCATAAAGAGGCTTCCTCTTCAATGGTAACCGCCCCAATCACCAACGCCATTGGGTCCACATAAGCCGTCGCCGCAATCAAAGGAATATGTTGTTCAAAATTACGAATAGGCATAATTGACACTCGTTAAGTTAAAATTTTTATAAATAATGATGTACAACACTCTTGAAACAGGTAAATTATATAAGTCAGTGAGGAGGATGTGTTTACCAGCACTACTTATAATAAATACTAATAATTAACATAAGGTTACTTATGATGAACATCGCCGAAGAAGTTGAAAATCAGCAAATTGAATTACAACTGCTGTTGCAAGCTATTTACTTAAAATACGGCTACGATTTTCGGAGTTATGCAAAAGCCTCTGTGAAACGGCGTATTTTACACCGTATGAATACCGATCAGTTCCCCAATATTTCCGCAATGCAACATCGTCTGCTTGAAGATGTAAGTTTTTTTGAAACCTTGCTTTTAGATTTATCGATCAATGTCACCGAAATGTTTCGTGATCCGACATTTTATCAGGCACTGCGTAAAGAAGTCATTCCCTTATTGAGGAATTATCCTTTTCTCAAGATTTGGCATGCGGGTTGTTCTTCAGGTGAAGAAGTTTATTCAATGGCAATCTTATTGAAAGAAGAAGGTTTGTATGATCGAGCACAAATTTATGCCACCGATATGAATTAAGTTATTCTTAAAAAGGCACGAGATGGGATATTTTCAATAAATCGTTTAAAAACGTATACTATGAATTATCAGCGTGCTGGCGGACAAGAATCATTCTCTGATTATTATACCGCGCATTATGATCATGTTGTTATGGATAAATCATTGAAAGAAAATATTTTATTCTCTGATCATAATCTAGCGACCGATGGGGTTTTTGGAGAAATGCACTTGATTATCTGTCGTAATGTGCTCATTTATTTTAATCGAGAATTACAAGATCGGGTTTTCAGATTGTTTGTAGAAAGTCTGACTTTGGGTGGAGTTATGTGCTTAGGTTCTAAAGAAAGTGTCAGATTATCGAATATTTCTACGCTATTTGATGATATCAGCAAGGAAGAAAAGA
>JBDLSS010000363.1:0-7906 GCA_039799345.1 Pseudomonadota bacterium | reverse complement strand
GCCAATTATCTGAATGATGCGGGCGATGTGCGGATTATTCGCCCCTTGGTTTATGTGCGAGAACGTCAAACCCGAGATTTTGCCCAAGTGGCGCAATTGCCCGTTGTGCCTGATAATTGTCCCGCCTGTTTTACCAAGCCCACCAAACGTCATCATGTGAAAACGTTGTTGGCGCAAGAAGAACAAAATCATAAGCATGTATTTAAAAGCTTACTGCATGCGATGCGCCCGTTAATGCTGCAAAATGCGGACAGGGCGGTGAATGATGCCGATGAAGTTTTGTGAGATTTAACTTGCTTGAATTTGTCATTGCTTGATTTCTATCTCCCTCATGAGTATTAGGGTAGTGATGTGCTTCGTGTCTCAGCACATCCTAATTTGATACTAAACCACAGCATGTCATCAACACGTCACACAGCTATTTTAAGGTGCAGACTTTCACTTTGACTGTAAATGAGGAACATTCATGGATGCTGTGGCAAATGATTTCTTAAAAGAAGCTGTTTATCAAAACTCACTGTTCAGTCGTAAAGGACTCTCAGAACGCCTGTTTAGTCTGTGGTTTAATGGCTTTGTTTACAATCAAATTTGGGAAGACCCCCGCGTTGACCGCGCCGCACTCCAACTCCAAGCCGACAGCCGTATCCTCACTATCTCTTCTGCGGGCTGCAACTTACTGAATTATCTTGTCGATAGTCCCGCCGCCGTCAATGCCGTTGATTTAAACCCTTATCACGTTTATTTTACCCGTCTCAAATTAGCGGCAATTAAACATCTGCCCAGTTATGAAGATTTTTTCAGCTTTTTTGGGCGCGCTGATGCTGCGGTCAATCTTGAAAACTATCACAAATATATTCAAAAAAATTTAGACCCTGAAACCCGCGAATTTTGGGAAGGCGGCTCATGGCTGCGCCAATTGCTCAAACAACAACGCATTCACTATTTCACCAAGAATGTTTATCGTTATGCTCGATTTGGCTATTTTTTACGTTTTATAAACATAATTAGCAAACGCGCAGGCTGTCAGCCCGAAAAATTACTGCAAGCTAAAAGCTTAAGCGAACAAAAACAAGCCTACGAACAACACGTTGCACCCTTTTTCAATCACTGGTTTGTACGCTTAGTGAGTAAACGTTCTTTTGCGGTGTTTAGTTTAGGCATTCCTCCGCAACAACATGACGCGCTCAAAGCTGCATCTTCAGGCGACATGAGCCGTTTATATAACGACCGTATGCAACATCTCTGCTGTGATTTTCCCATTCAAGACAATTACTTTGCATGGCAAGGACTGACTTCACGCTACGATGTCGAAAATCGCCAAGCCGTTCCTGATTATCTCAAACCTGAACATTACGCCACGATTAAAGCCAATTTGGATCGCGTTAGTTTGCAAAACATTTCTTTATTCGATTATTTGCAACAATTGCCCGATAACAGCTTAGATCGTTTCATTTTTTTAGACGCGCAAGATTGGATGACAGACGAGACTTTAACCCGTTTATGGCAAGAAGTCGCTCGTGTGGGTTGTGCAGGCACAAGGGTTATTTTCCGCACCGCAGGCAGCGAATCTCCGATTGAAACCGCACTCCCCGCCGCCTTGCGTCAACAATTTGTTTATGAAAAAGAACAGTCAGAACAACTTTATCAGCAAGATCGCTCAGCGATTTATGGCGGTTTCCACTTATATATAATGCCCAGCAAATAGGTCGCTCACAGATGAATCACGCGCAAGCAATGGATAATATGTATCGTTATCAACGTTATATTTATGATTTTACTCGTAAATATTTCCTACTCGGACGTGACACCTTGCTTGCGCGCATGGACATTGCGCCGCATCAACAGGTATTAGAACTGGGCTGCGGCACCGCCCACAATTTAGTGCGTTTAGCAAAACAACATCCTCAAACGCACTTTTACGGCATTGATGCTTCTGCTCAAATGCTGATTTCTGCCGAGAAAAAGGTAAAAACTTGGGGAAATCCGATTATTTTAAAACAAGGTCTTGCGGAAGATTTCAACTTTCACACAACTTTTGAATTAAATCAGCCTTTTGATGTCATTTTATTCTCTTACGCGCTCTCGATGATTCCCCCGTGGCGCGAGGCTTTTGAAGCGGCACTGGCTAATCTAAAAGTGGGGGGACATATTTACATTGTTGATTTTTTCGACCAAGCAGAATTACCACTATTTTTTCAAAAAGGCTTAACCCGTTGGTTGCATTATTTTCAAGTGCACTATCGCCCCGAGTTGCTTAGCTATTTACATGAATTAGAAAACAATCAACGTGGAACACTGACAATCACCCCACTTTATAAACGTTATACTTTTATCGCTAAATTCAAAAAAATAAAATAAGTCATCTTTTTGTCATTAATCTTTGCCACTATGAAGCTTATTTATGTCACTTCTTTATTGGTAATCACTTATGTCATTAAATGACACACTCCAGATAAATATCTATTATGACGGTTTCTATTAAACATCATCGCGCTATTTGGATTTCGGATGTTCACCTTGGAACACGCGGTTGCAAGGCTGATTTATTGTTAGATTTTCTAAAAAACAATGAGTCTGAATATTTGTATTTAGTGGGTGATATTCTCGATTGTTGGCGTTTAAAGAAATCTTGGTATTGGACGCAACAACATAATGACATTGTTCAAAAAATTCTGAGAAAAGCCCGTAAAGGCACAAAAATCTTTTATATTCCCGGTAATCATGATGAGGCTTTGCGAGACTACGCGCCAATTTCAATGGGCGGCATTAGTATTGTCAATGAAGCGATTCATACGATGATTGATGGGCGAAAATTTTTAATGCTGCATGGTGATCAATTTGATAGCGTGATTCGCTGTGCAAAATGGTTAGCCTTATTGGGTGACCATGCTTATGATTTTACTATTTTTATCAACCATTTTTATAATATCTTGCGCAAAAAACTGGGTTATTCTTATTGGTCACTTTCAGCATATTTGAAACATAAAGTCAAAAATGCGGTGAATTTCATCAGTGCTTTTGAACATGCGGTGGTGCAAGAAGCCCGTAAACAGAACGTAGATGGGGTAATTTGTGGGCATATTCATAAACCTGAAATTATAGAAATTCAGGATATTACTTATGCCAATGGTGGTGATTGGGTTGAAAATTGTACAGCTTTAGTCGAGAGTTGGGATGGACAATTGCGGATTCTGCATTGGACAGAACTCATGCGCCATCCTTCACATCAAACTATTCCTGTTCACGCAGGAGAAGTTGAAGAAGTCTAACCGAGTTTCCTTATTTTCCTGCTTCAACATAATAGGATTCAAATCAGAGGAGTATGAGAGAAATGTTTTTTACGCGTGATGTTCTGTTGCCTAAGCTGGTTCAGCACTACAACCGAAATGAGCGGCATATTTCGCTAATGTCCAGTTTGGTTCTTTCTCCACTAAGCGCATCAACTCCTCTGGCTCTGTTTTCCGTGTTGGATAGGCTTATCTTGGCAGGGCTGACACACCTGTTCGCTGTGAGCCAGTTGCTTAACATTTGACGACTGATATGGAATAGCTCCATAACTTCATCCCACCGCTTCCCTTATTTGATGTTGTTTACGACACATAAACGATAATCTCTACTGTATGCCATCTCTCTTTCTTCACTTGCACTACTTAATTTACTTGATATTTGTCCAGTCTACTTGCTTCTTGAGCCGATTTTAGAAGAGAGGGAGTGCAATTATCGGAATTTATCATACTATCAAACGATAGAGATTTTGGGGTAAACCCTAAAGTGTTGTAACATGCCTGTTAATTGCATTTAACAATTTATCAATCTTGTAAAACATCCTTGTTAGCACGATAAACTGTGTAAACAATAGCAGTGTTGATCAAATCATGACTCGCTTGTAAAAGAGAAAGTTATCGCACACACTGCATTTATAAGCATCATCCAATTTTGAAAAAGTTTTAGGTAGGACAAAGACCCTGTTTCGCCCAAGTTGGCAAGCTATTTGTATTCCTATTTACACCTTACAACTTTTGGGATTTCAAGGGTAAAAATAGCATTATTTAATTCATTAAAAACAAGGAAATAGGTATGAAAAGCGCGATCAATAAAATTTTAATTGTGGATGATGAACTCAGCATTCGGATGAAAATTGCTGGCTTATTAAAAGATGAAAGTTACGATTTGCAGATGATTGGCAGTGGGCAAGAATTATTAGATATATTGCCCGAGGCAGATGCCGACTTAATTTTATTAGATGTGATTATGCCTGAGTTGGACGGTTTTGAAGTGTGTCGGCGCATTAAAGCTGACCCGAAGTTTCAACATATTCCCATTATTTTAGTGACCTCTTTAGAAGGTCAAAAAGTGATGACCCAAGGTTTAGAAGCAGGCGCGGATGATTTCTTACAAAAACCTGCGAAAGCTTTAGAACTTCGGACTCGGGTGCGCTCGATGTTACGCATCAAAAAACAATATGATAGATTAGAAGCGATTTTAAAATTACGCGAAGAGCTTTCCAACATGGTGGTGCACGACATGTCCAGCCCCATCGTTTCGATTTTGCTGCACTCGACGCTGATGGAAGACCAAGTTCACGACCCCGAAGCTTTGAAACATTTAGAAATGATTCGCATGGGCGCGGATCGCTTGGACTCTTTCGTGAATGATTTATTAATGATGGCAAAAATGGAAGACAGCAAATTGCGGCTGAATTTAAGCGCGGTCGATGTCAACCAATTGGCGTTAGATGCCTTACAACATTTTAATATTATCGCACAATCGCGCGGCATAGATTTACGCATGGAACTGCCTGAAACCCCGTTGATTATGCGCTTAGACAATAATTTATTTCGTCGGGTGATTGCTAATTTACTCGCCAACGCGCTGCAATATGCGCCCACGAATTCTCAAGTGTGTTTACGTTTGAAAGCGCAAACGGATAAAGCAGGACAACCACATTTATGTTTGCACGTCATTGACGAAGGCACAGGGATTCCCGAAGAATATCAACACCGTATTTTTGAAAAATTTGAAGTGGTCGAACTCAGAAAACAAGGAATTCGACAAATTGGCTTAGGTTTAACCTTTTGTAAGATGGCAGTTGACGCACATGGTGGTAAAATCTTTGTCCAAGCCAATCAGCCACAAGGTTCAGTATTTGTGGTCGAAATTTAAAGCATGTTGCTCACCCTTAATTATTCATCCCTGTCGAGACAGGTCATAGGAATTCACATTGAATCAGAGAGAAAAACGCTTATTGCGTATGATGCTGATTATTTTCGGCGTGTACGCCCTACCGTTTGAAATTATCCCCCGCAGTTATCATTTAATCCGCGATCAACGCCTCCAGATTGAAAAACTTCAAGGCGACATCGGACGCTATCAAAAACTCGCCACCGATTCCCAATTCTGGCAAACCCAGCACCAACAAATCACCCAACAGCGCGATGCGATTAACAACACTTTATTGCAAGGCAATAGCCGTGAATTAGTCGGCGCGAAAATGCAGGGCGTATTGCGAGAAATTTCTCAGAAAGCAGGGATTACGATTAAATCAATGGACTTGCCCGATTTCTCACGCACCAAGCAATGGGTTTTAGTGACTCAAGGCGTGCAATTTGAAGGCAATTCTGAAAAAACCATTCAGTTTTTGAAAGAAGTCGAAAATTCAAAAATAGCGTTATTAGTCGTGGTCAGCGTGGACGTGCGTAGCAATCGCGGCGCGTTGACAGGCACGGTCAAAATCACAGGATTCAGTCGTTTGCCAGAAGCCGCCAACGAAGGGCAGAAAAAATCATGAGCCAAGCTTTAAATCTTCCGATTTTTACCCAGTTGTTAGCCAAGAAAAATATCGTTCCCGTGGAAGCGTTTCCAGAAGACCCCTGTTTATTATTTGCGAATCCGCCTGATATTGAAGACCGCGCTAAAATCCGCTTTTTATTGGGTTCGCATGTGCGTTTTCAGATGGCGCAAGAAGAACAAATCGGGCGTTTAATCAAGCATTGGCGCGCGAAATTGTCGCCTGAATTGGACGGCACGGACAGCAATCAGTTCGATCAAATGGACAATGACTATTTGAAAGACTTGGCTTCGGACGCGCCTGTGATTCGCATGGTCAATCACTTGATGGAACGCGCCCTCGATTTAAACGCCAGCGATATTCACTTTGAGCCTGAAGAACGTCATTTAATGGTGCGCTGTCGGGTGGATGGGGTGATGGTTAATATTGAAAAACTGCCCGCCAATGTGCAGCCTGCGGTGTCGTCGCGGGTGAAATTAATGGCGCGTTTGGATATTGGGGAAAAGCGGCTGCCCCAAGACGGGCGCATTCAATATCAAATGGGCGAGCGCAGTTTAGACATGCGGGTTTCGACTTTGCCCGGCGTGCATGGTGAATCTATCGTATTGCGGATTTTGGATCGCAGCGACGTGACCGTGAGTTTAGATAAGCTAGGGATGCCTGCGGATATTTTAAAACCTTATGCGCATATTATTCAGCAACCGCACGGCATGGTGTTGGTCACAGGGCCGACAGGGAGCGGTAAAACCACCAGTCTGTACGGCACGCTGGAAAAAATTAACACGGGTTCACAAAAGATTATTACCATTGAAGACCCTGTGGAATATATGCTGGAAGGCATTACCCAGATTCATGTGAATTCTAAAATCGGGCTGACCTTTGCGGCGGGTTTGCGTTCGATTGTGCGGCAAGACCCTGACATTATCATGGTTGGGGAAATTCGTGACCATGAAACCGCTGAAATTGCGATTGAATCCGCATTGACGGGGCACTTGGTGTTTTCCACCTTGCACACCAATGACGCGGCGGGCGCGGTGACCCGTTTGCAGGATATGGGAATTGATACTTATTTAATCAGTTCCAGTTTGATGGCGGTGATGGCGCAGCGTTTGGTGAGAAAAGTCTGTCTGCATTGTGCGGAAGAGCAGGCATTGACGGCGGAAGAGTTTGATTTATTGGGAATTACCCCACAAGATTGCACCCATGTGCGACGCGGGCGCGGCTGTGAACGTTGTGCGAATACGGGTTATCGCGGGCGTTTGGGCTTGTATGAATTGCTGGTGGTTTCTGACGAAGTGCGGCATGTCATCAGCAGTGGCGGCGATGCGAATGCGATTCGTCAACAGGCGATTAGTGAAGGAATGCGTTCTTTGCGTAAGGACGCGCTGGAAAAGCTTTATCAGGGAATTACTACACCTGAGGAAATTGTGCGGGTGACGCGGGCGAGTTAAAGATTTGGTATTCCTAAAGAAGCAGTGATATTAAAATAAGAAAAGTAGTGATTATAGAGGAGCAGCTAAAATGCTGACTTGCCCTAACTGTAAAGCAACGCACATCGTAAAATATGGAAAAACCCGCTTAGGCACACAAAACTACAAATACCGTGAGTGTGGTCGCCGTTTTGTAGAACATCCTACCAAAAAATATATAAGCCAAGAAACATGGGCGCAAATAGATAAATGGTTGCAACGTTATGTAAACCGTTTATACGAGAAACAACGCCTAGAACCTCAGCCTGTAAAAAAAGGGAAGTTGTGTTTAGAATGCGATGAAATGTGGTTAGCGGTGTGTTACACCAATTTCTGGGAAGCTTACAAGAAAGTGCTCCCCAGTAAACGCCATAAAGCAGTAGGGAAAGAGACAGGACGTACTAATCATATAGAGCGATTTAACTATACGTTAAGACAGCGAGTCAGTTGTTTAGTTAGGAAAACTTTATCTTTCTCGAAGAAGTTAGAAAGTCACATTGGGGCTATTATTTATGGTAGTGCTCAAATTGTAATGATTGTCTGAATCAGGATTTACAGGATGAAAGGATTTTGAGAATTAAACTTAATGTTGTGAAGATCAGTGAATAATCCTGTTTAATTCGGATAATCCTGTCAATCCTGATTCAGA
>JBDLSS010000362.1:0-6284 GCA_039799345.1 Pseudomonadota bacterium | reverse complement strand
TCTTTGTTGCTAAAGTATGAAATCTCAAACAGCAAACACAATAAATGCGGTTTTTTTCAAGGCAACATGTTACTTACGATGCGGGAAATTCAATGCACCTGTATACGCATCATCCAATTTCGCTCCGGTCACATCGGTTTCACTCATATTGGCTTTAAACAAATTTGCGCCCGTCAAATACGCTTCAATTAAATTGGCTTCGGTCAAATTGGTTTTGAACAAATTCGCGCCCGTCAAATTCGCGCGGAATAAATCTGATTCAAATAAATTCGCTCGAAATAAGTTCGCCTCAGAAAGGTTTGCACCCGACAAATAAGATTCAATGAGATACGCTTTGGTTAAATTGGCTTCTGATAAGTTGGCATCAGTGAGATTGGTTTTTGCCAAATATGACTCGCTCAGATTTGCCTCACTTAAATCCGCTTTGCTTAAATTTGCACGGCTTAAATTCGCTTCACTTAAATTTGCGCCCGATAAATTTGCGCCCGATAAGTTGGCATCGGTTAAATCCGCTTTGCTCAAGTTGGCTCGAAATAAATCTGCTTTAGTGAGATTAATGCCCACCAAGTTGCCCCCTGAGAGATCAGGAAAACTGTCTGCTTGTGCACGCCAGCTATTCCATGCTTTTACGCCTTGTTGAAGAATGGCGAGATGTTCCGCATTTGCCATGAATAAATCCTTACTGCTACTCGCTAGACACAGACTTTCATAAACCATGGCAAGCAATTGCTGCATGGAGGCGTATCAAATTGGAGAAATAATGCCTGCGTGTGCTGGATAAAAATCATTATATTCTTTCTGGATAATTATATATTGGGGAGATGGTTAAAGCTTAACTATTTGATTTTAACCATAGCATTATTATGTACTCTTGAGCACACAAGTTCTAAACTGATGGGGAAACTTGCTGTGCAGTTTACGCGATTCTGCATAAGATTTCCTTAATTTGACAGCATCTCATAGCTTACAGAGTATTAAGCAGCTTGTACAAGTTTTGTAAGCAGCACACGCTGTGTATTCTAATTTTAAAAGGATTGCTAGTGCAAAAGAAGTAAAGAAGTAATGAGTCTAAACTAACTAAGGTATGTTATTCCAGTGCGCGGAATTATGCAGGTGAACAAGGAATGATTGATATTACTCGGATTTGGTGAGTGTTTTGTTAAGCGGAGCTTGACGATTCCCGCGTTACGCGATGCTTCATACGGGCTACTGGTGTATAAGAATAAGATAAACTAAGATAATCCTCATGTGAAAGCTTGACTCAAACAATGCACAGTTTGGAGAATATAAATGCACAGTCAAAAATTGTTACACGAAATTGAAGTATTGCCGCCAGAATTGCAAAAGCAAGTTTATGATTTTGTTTTATTCTTACGCAGTCAACAGCGAGTTGTTCAGAAAAGAACGGTGGGGGAATATCAAGATAAAATTGTGATTCATGAGGATTTTGATGCGCCGTTGCCTGATGATTTTTAGTTAGGGGAAAAATGAATATTTTGTTAGATACTCATGCTTTTTTATGGTTGAGAAGTAACCCTGAAAAAGTGCCCGAAAAATTATTGGCAGTTTATTATGATTTAAACAATACAGTATTTCTTAGCGTGGCAAGTATTTGGGAAATGCAAATCAAACATCAATTAGGGAAACTTGAGCTAAAACTGCCTCTTGATGTTTTAATTGAAGAGCAGTGCCGCAATAATGCTTTAAAAATTCTCCCCATTGAAATATCTCATATTTTTGCGTTGGCAAATTTACCTTTTCATCATAAAGACCCCTTTGATCGGTTAATTATCACGCAAGCTAAATTAGAAAATTTAAAGTTAGCGAGTGCAGATACCGTGTTTCGTCAGTATGAAATTGATTTGTTTTGGAGTTAATGTTGGGTTGCCCGAAGCAACCCAACCTACGTAGCTATAATCCTGTGAAACGCTGCTATGTGGATGAACCTGTTCATTGGCGTTATTCGAGTGCGCGGAATTATGTTGGCGATCAGGGAATGCTTGAGATCACTCGGAATTGATGAACGTTTTGTCAAGCGGAGCTTGA
The DNA here is from genome assembly GCA_039799345.1 of Pseudomonadota bacterium. Lineage (GTDB taxonomy): Bacteria > Pseudomonadota > Gammaproteobacteria > Beggiatoales > Beggiatoaceae > JAQTYU01. The sequence goes on along the minus strand of JBDLSS010000362.1, from coordinate 4,238 downwards.
CGTACAGGCATTCCCAAACGGAGTTTGGGAATGAGGGGAATATTTAAAACTAATCCCACAACTTTTCTTGATTTCAGTCAATTTTAATGCTAATTTAGAATTGTATTCTCGTTAAAAATCACTTTAAAATAGATTAACATCATGATTATTGATTTAAGCATTACTAATTTCCGTTCCATCAAAGATGAGCAGCTATTCAGCCTTTACGCAGAAACACCCGGTACTTACCTGACTAATAACATTGCCTATCCATCTGGTAATAAAATAGGCGTACTTAAATGCGCTGGCTTTTATGGTGCAAATGCTTCTGGAAAATCCAATTTTCTCAAGGCATTTGCTGCGTTGGAGTATATTGTCCTGAATTCAGGAGACTTAAAAGAAAACGAGTCGATACCCGTTTACGAACCGTTTTTATTGGCTGATGAGACTAAAACAAAGCCTGTGCAATTTGAAGTAGAATTTGTAATTAAAGCTGTGCGCTATGTTTACACAGTGTCATTTAATCAAAGGGAAATTATAGAGGAGCGTCTAGTATTTTACCCCGTCAAACAACCTGCGGTAATTTTCGATAGAAAAAAAGGAGACTCTTGGAAGGACATTAAATTTGGCAGTTTATACAAAGGAGGTACTAAACGTATTTCTTTGTTCCCGAATCATGCTTACCTATCAAAAGCAGGAAACAGTGCTGAAACACCTGCAATGATTCGCGATGTCTATGCCTATTTCAGAGGGAATTTATTGTATTTGGGCTTGAATGACACTCCTCTCGTAGAATATAAGCATAGTAAGGTTGAAGATGTTTTAAAAAACAAAATTGCACCATTACTATCATTTGTTGATACAGGTATTGCATCTGTTGAAACAGTAGAAGCCTCCGAAACTGAAAAAGCTCAGTTATACTCGAGACTGCCAGAGAATATACCCGAACCAATAAAACAGCGAATGTGCAGTTCCATGAGTCGTAAGTTTATGTTTGCTCACCAGACTCATTCAGGAGAATCTCTGCTTTTTGATCAGAGACAAGAGTCGGAGGGTTCTCTGAGATTATTTAGTTTAGCCCCTGTTCTGATTCATATCATTACAAACGGTGGTGTACTGATACTTGATGAATTAGACCATAGCATGCACCCTTTCATTGCAGAACTTATTATCAAGCTCTTCAATGATTCGCGCGTGAATAAAAACAATGCTCAGCTTATTTTTACCACGCACAATATTAATTTGATGTCACCCGATTTATTACGTCGTGATCAAATTTGGTTTGTCGAAAAAAATAAAGGTGTAACACGCTGTTATTCCTTGGATAATTTTGACAAGAAACAAGTTAAACCGACTAGCCCGTTTAACCAATGGTATGCCGAAGGACGTTTTGGTGCAGTGCCATCTATTGATTATGAAAGCATCGCCGAGCTTTTTTTGCATAAGGAGGAAGAAAAGGATGCCTAAGAAGAAGGACAATAAAACAATGCCTCTAGGGCGAGTTTTCCACATTTACTGTGAAGGTAAGGAAACTGAACCCAATTATTTAAAGGGTTATATCGCTGACAGAGTTCCCAATGAGCTGCGACGTTTATTCAAATTGGAATCTACTGAGAAAAATACGCCCGTGCAATTGGTGGATGAGGCTATCACCAAAAAATCGGAAGTAAATAGTAAAAGTGATACTGAAGATACTTTTTGGGTGGTATATGATCGGGAAAGCCCGCAAAAGTATTCTGATGAGCTTCACGATAAAGCTATGAGAAAGGCTAAAAAACACGGTATTCACATTGCACTTTCTAATGTGTGCTTTGAAGTGTGGATTCTGCTGCACTTCCAAGATACCGTAGCACAGTATCTTGATTATGATAATTTAAAAAGGAATAGTCCGTTGCGTGATAAGTTTCGTGAAGCGGGGTTTTCTGATTACGATAAGGCTGAAGACAGTTTCAAGATTCTTTCAGTACATGTGGATGAGGCTAGAAAACGAGCCAAACATTTAAATGAAAATACTCAAAATTGCGCTGACTCTTCGGACAATAAACCCTACCAATTTAATCCTTATACTGATGTGTATAATTTATTGGATATGATAGATAAATGGGTTTGTGAAGAGAACGAAAAAAAGAGTGGATAAGTATGTCTGCAATAATGTGTTACCCGTTAAGCCAGTAATCATGCTGGCTTTTTTATTGTCCCTAAAAACCCCAAAACACTACAATTCCCTCGTTCCCAAACTCCGTTTGACGATTTAACCGAAACGCACTTGCCATATTCATTAGCGTGATTTCAGAAGATGAAATTACACAAGCAATAAACCTCCTAGGTCTCAAAGACCTAGGAGGTTTTTAGCATCTAAACACCCGTGAACATGATATAATTCATCATTTTATTTTCTGCGACACACGGAAATTAGATGAATAATATTCATGCCCACCGCATTTTAATCCTCGATTTCGGTTCACAATATACCCAACTCATCGCGCGCCGCGTGCGAGAACTCGGGGTGTACTGCGAAATTCACGCTTACGACATGTCAGAAAGCGACATTCAGCAGTTTGCCCCCAAAGGCATCATCCTCTCAGGCAGCCCAGAATCCGTCAATGACGACAGCGTCGGCTATCGCGCCCCCGACTGCGTGTTTCAACTCAATGTGCCCGTGTTTGGCATCTGCTACGGAATGCAAACGATGGCAGCCCAATTGGGCGGCAGCGTCGAAGGCTCAAACCTGCGAGAATTTGGCTATGCCCAAGTTCGCGCCCGAGGACATTCCCAATTATTCCGCGACATTGAAGACCATCTCAGCCCCGAAGGTCACGGCTTATTAGACGTGTGGATGAGTCACGGCGACCGCGTCGGCACATTGCCCGCAGGCTTCAAATTAATCGCCTCCACCGAAAACTGCCCCATCGCAGGCATGGCAGACGAAACCCGCCATTTCTACGGCGTACAATTTCATCCCGAAGTCACCCACACCGTGCAAGGCAAACGCATTTTAGACCGTTTCGTGCACGAAATTTGTGGCTGCGACGCGCTGTGGACTGCCAGCAATATTATTGAAGAAAGCGTTCAGAAAATCCGTGAACAAGTCGGCAAAGATGAAGTGATTTTGGCGTTATCGGGCGGCGTAGATTCCTCCGTGGTTGCCGCCTTATTACACCGTGCCATCGGTGACCAGCTCACCTGCGTATTTGTGGACAATGGCTTATTGCGCCTCAACGAAGGGCAACAAGTCATGAACACTTTTGCCGCACACATGGGGATTCGCGTCATCAAAGTGGACGCAGAAGACCAATTTTTAAATGCCCTGAGCGGTGTCAGTGACCCCGAACAAAAACGTAAAATTATCGGCAAAGCCTTCATCGACGTGTTTGAAGACCAAGCCGCAAAATTGCAAAACGCCCAATGGCTGGCGCAAGGCACGATTTATCCCGACGTGATTGAATCCGCAGGCACGAAATCAGGCAAAGCCCACGTCATCAAATCACACCACAATGTAGGCGGTTTGCCCGCCACCATGCGCTTAAAACTGGTCGAACCTTTGCGCGAATTATTCAAAGACGAAGTGCGCCAGCTTGGGTTAGAACTGGGCTTGCCGCGCGAAATGATTTTCCGCCATCCTTTCCCAGGGCCTGGTTTAGGAGTGCGAATTTTGGGCGAAGTGCACAAAGATTTTGCCGACATTTTGCGCCAAGCCGATGCGATTTTTATGGAAGAATTACGTAACAGCGGTTGGTATGACAAAGTTAGCCAAGCATTTGCGGTATTTTTGCCTGTGAAATCGGTCGGAGTGATGGGCGACGGACGGCGTTATGATTACGTCATCGCGCTGCGGGCGGTGGAAACCATTGATTTCATGACCGCACGCTGGGCGCAATTGCCCTATGAATTATTAGAAACCCTGTCGCGGCGTATTATCAACGAAGTGGCGCATATTTCACGGGTTTGCTATGACATTTCAGGCAAGCCGCCCGCCACGATTGAGTGGGAATAAAACTTAACTGCGCCCCTAACCCCTTAAGGGGACTAAAGATTTAAACCAGCCCCTAAATCCCCTAAAAGGGAGTTTTTCTTGTTCCCAAGCGTTGCTTGGGAATACATTCTTGGATACGTTGCATCCTGTATAGATGTAGACCGCGACGCGGTCAAGACTGCATTCCCAAGTGGCACTTGGGAACGAGGAGTTGAAACATGAATAACTTGTTTATGTTTAGCCCGCTTTAGGGGGTTGGGGGCTTCAGCTAAGATTTACATATTTT
>JBDLSS010000361.1:0-2667 GCA_039799345.1 Pseudomonadota bacterium | reverse complement strand
AAAAACTCTTCATACCCCATTTTTCCGACAGGCAAAAGTTAATCGCACAGGTTCAAATGGTTTCACGAGATTGGCATTTCCTCCTCCTTTCAAGGGGATACCCAGTCAATCGGCGCAATATGCAATCATTTTGGATGATACCTTAACTCAGGGTGGGACATTAGCGAATTTACGAGGATATACCGCACAGTTTGGGATTAAAACACTGGTTGCGACAACATTAACGGGAAAAATTATTCGTCGGTTTTAGCAATTACAGAAGACACACTATCAATTTTAAGAGAGCAATATCATAAGCTTGAAACATACTGGATTGATGAATTCGGATATGGATTTGACTGTTTTACAGAGTCAGAAGCCCGTTACATTATCCACTCAAAGAAGGATGTTGACAGCCTCCGAAATCGAATTATTGCAGAAAACGGGATTCATTTCATAAAATGAATGAGATATTTGAACGTTTGAATCTCGGGGCGAAACTTGCGGAAAAATTGGGGAAAAACACATAATCAGTTCGTAGGGTGCATAAGGCGTAGCCGCCATGCACCTGTATGCGGAGTTTTTAATTGTGAAGCATGGTGATTTTTGGTGAGTTAAGGTGTATGACGCTGCGCTTATACACCCTACGCTTAATAATCATGCATCAATACCTAAAACTAATACAGGTATATCAATATTTGATGTTCCACGATGATGTAAATCCCAAGCAAACTGTTCAAAATACGAAACGCCTGTACTCATTTCATCAGCGAAGTTTTTCACAGGAACAATTTCAACACCCGCATCAATAAGTCCCATATTACTGAAAATTGTCATTTTTGCACAAACGTTATAAACCATAAAAGCATACTTTCCGAATTGGACTTCAATACCTAACTTTACATAGGGCTTGATGAAATCCATATCGCGATAGGGTTTGACATGAGACTCTTTAGCTGGCTTATACCCATCCAAAAACTCCCCAAAAGTATAATCACAATTCACCTTATGATTATGCCAACCGACTTTTGAAAACTCATGCTTGAATGCTTTATTGAGATCACTAGGCGAAAATAAAATTTTACCCAACATCGTTTTTTCAGCACTTTCTTTGGTTTTATATAAAGATGAATCAATCGCATTAATAACTGTTTCTATTTCAGAAAACTCTTGATGATATTTTTCTTCTACAACCGATTTTCCACCATTAAAATCATATTTTTCAATAATTCTCACAGTAATTTGTCCTGTTTATCAGTGGTAAGCCATTCATCAGGCATTTGCACTATTTTTTCTCTACCTGTGGGTTTAAAAACCTCTTTTCCCAAAGGACGTATCTTGAGGCTGCCATTCTGAAATGCTTCAATACGTTGCTTCGCTATTTCAATATACTGAGCTTCATGATCAATCATCATAGCGCGTCGTTCATGTTTAATCGCTGCAACCAGACTAGAACCAACTCCAGCAAATGGATCGAGCACCCAGTCTTGTTCATCTGTTAAGGCAAGTACACATCGTTCAACTAATTCAATCGGAAATTGGCAAGGGTGCGTCGTTTTTTCAGGATGATTTGCCTTGACATTGGGAATTTCCATAATACCTGACTCCCATTCTTGCATCATGAGTGTCCAGTAATCTGAAGGATTCTTACCCAAAGGATTTCCACTGAGTTGTCCTATCTTGCTACCCTTATAGTGTCTTTTACCTGGATATTTTGAAGGCACACGCACTGCATCAAGATTGAAAATATAGTCATCGGATTTGGTAAACCATAATAAAACTTCATAACGACCTGAAAAACGATTTTTTGCGTGAAGTCCATGATCAAAATGCCAAACAATCCGATTTCTTAGTTTAAATCCTAATGACTTAAACACGGGATAAAAATACATGTCTAAGGGAAAAACCTCTCCCTGATCGACATAATTCCCAACTTGCCACACGATGCTACCATTTATAGCAAGTAATCTGTACAACTCAGCAATAATTTCGGTTTGTACTTGAATGTAATGAGAAAGTTTAACCTGTTTTTCATACTCTTTGCCCAAATTGTAAGGTGGAGAGGAAACAATTAACTTAAAGCAATCATTAGGCAATTTTTTTAGTTCTGTTAATGTATCACCCTGTTTGACCACAATATGTTCATCATACGTGAATTCGGACGTAATTTGATATTGCTGAATCATTTATAAATTACCATCATATTTCAAATTAAGATTTCGAGCATAATATATTACTAATTTTGGTAGTCCTAAAGAAGCAGTGATATTAAAATAAGGAAAGTGGTGATTATAGAGGAGAAGCTAAAATGCTGACTTGCCATAACTGTAAAGCAACGCACATCGTAAAATATGGAAAAACTCGCTCAGGCACACAAAACTACAAATGCCGTGAATGTGGTCGCCGTTTTGTAGAACATCCTACCAAAAAATATATAAGCCAAGAAACATGGGCGCGGATAGAAATGGAGACTCATCTCATTTAACAACAACTGTATGGACTTCACGCCCTTTTGTAATAACAGTGTTATTAACAAGGGGAAACTTAGCTTTCTGTCCCTTGTGAAGTCTGTGGTATGGGTGCGGTGTTGCACTTTGAAACTATCCATGTGAATGAGTTCGTTACTTTGGATTAACGTTGAGTTTTTTTAACATCGGAGATTCTCCTGTTCGTTTTATATCTCACTAT
>JBDLSS010000360.1:0-3993 GCA_039799345.1 Pseudomonadota bacterium | reverse complement strand
CAGATAAAGTGTTTGCATAAGAAGTAGTTACAGCAATATATGTCGTAACTGTTTATTTGATAAAGTGATTTAACTCTTTGATTAAGCCCTCCCCCTAAAGGGGGCTAAACACAAACAAGTTATTTAATGTTTAATATTTTAAGTCCCTTTTAGGGGATTTAGAGGCTGATTTTAAGGTTTAACCCTCTTTAGGGAGTTGCGGCGTCGTTAAAACTTAATTGATGACACGCCCTAAACCTCCTCACTTTTTAAGTGTCATTGAGGAAAGACGCGGTAAAAAATTACTTATCTAAATAACCCAATTGTTGCAAAGCCTGCTCGCTATCGTGCCAGCCTTCTTTAACTTTGACCCACAATTGCAGAAAAACTTTATTGTCGAGCATTTTTTCTAAATCATGACGGGCTTGCTCACCCACCGCTTTCAATACGCTGCCTTGTTTCCCAATCACAATCGCTTTTTGACCGGGACGCTCGACCCAAATCACTGCACTGATGTGAATAATATGTTCGCGTGGGGTGAAATATTCAATCTGCACTGTGAGCTGATAAGGCAATTCATCGCCCAAACGCCGCACCAATTTTTCCCGCACGATTTCAGCACTTAAAAAGCGTTCAGAACGATCCGTCACTTGGTCTTCGGGGAAAATCCATTCGCCATAAGGCAGCAAACTATGGATTTTACTTTCTAAGGCTTCCAAATTATCGCCATGATGCGCCGAAATGGGGAACACATCGTGAAACTGAAACTTCGCCGAAATTTCTTGCAAATAAGGCAATAATTCGCCCTTGTCTCCGCTGAGTTTGTCCACTTTGTTAATTGCGAGAATCACAGGAATTTTAGTGTTTTTCAACAAGCCTAAAACATGTTCATCTTCTTCCGTCCAGCGCAAAGCTTCCAACATCCACACAATCACATCGACATCCACCAAACTGTTGCTGGCGGCACGGTTTAAATAACGATTCATCGCGCTGGTTTGGCGTTGATGCAAGCCGGGCGTGTCCACATACACGGTTTGGATTTTACCCTCGCTCTTAATCCCTAATAAACGATGGCGCGTAGTTTGCGGTTTTGGGGAAGTAATACTTAATTTTTGTCCAATCAATTGATTGAGCAAAGTCGACTTGCCAACATTGGGGCGACCAATCAGGGCAACATAACCACAGCGTTCATCATTCATGTTCAATCTTCAGGGCAATTAAGGCTTGCGTCGCAGCTTCCTGCTCGGCACGTCTGCGGCTTTCTCCCACGCCACAGGTCGGGTTGTCTAAACTTTTAATAATACAGGCAACTTCAAAACGTTGTTCGTGGGGCGCGCCTTCAATCGCTAACACCTGATATTCAGGCAGCGGCAATTGTTTGGATTGCAAATATTCTTGCAGGCGGGTTTTGGCATCTTTGTCGATACGTTTTGGGGATAAATCGCTTAATCTATCCGCCAATAAATGCAGCACCACTTGCTTGCACGCTGGCATTCCCGTGTCCAAGAAAATTGCACCGAGAATCGCTTCTAAAGCGTCGGCGAGAATTGAAGCACGTCGGAAACCGCCGCTTTTCAACTCGCCCCCGCCCAAGTGCAAATAATCCCCCAATTTCAAATCTTGGGCGATTTCTGCAAGCGTGTCTTTTTTCACCAAACTGGCGCGGCAACGGGTGAGTTCACCTTCGCTGGCATGGCTAAAACGTTCAAACAGGGTTTCTGCGACAATGAAACTCAATAAGGCATCGCCTAAAAATTCTAGGCGTTCATTATTGGCAGTGCCCACACTGCGATGAGTGAGGGCAGCAGTCAGCCATTCAGGGCGAGTAAATTGATAGCCCAAGGCTCGATATAACGGTGTGTAATCTGGAATCAAGGGACGCTAATACTTTTCTTGAAACGCACCATCACATAAAAATCGCCCGTGACTTTGACCAAGTCATCATAAGCAATCGTCATGTTATAGCCCGCAGAGGTTCTTTCGACAGTCACATAATCTTTGAAGTTTTCGCGATTAATACGTTCAATCCCGTCCACATTCAAGCGTTTTACCAAATCACTTTGTAATTCGGCATTGTTCTTCTTCGCCGCTTCAGGTTGCACTTTCATGTTTTCTAAGGCATTGGCGACTTTGGCATTATTGACATATAAGGGTACGACTTTCATACCCAGCCAAACCCCACCGCCGAGCACTGCTATCATAAACAGCATGCCCATTTTACCTGCACCTTGTTGTTTACGCATATTCTTGAACATGGTCTATCCTCATAATTGAATGTATGGACATTAGTATGACGCTTTTAGGCGCGTTATTGAAGATGTGCACCCAAACGTTGCCAATTCACACCACCATTAGAAAAGTCGAAATTCATCCAGATATAAAATGCTCGACCGACCAGATTTTCATCAGGCACAGTGCCCCAATAACGGCTATCTTTGCTGTTATCGCGGTTGTCACCGAGCACAAAATAATGTCCAGCGGGCACGGTATATTCGGTATAAGGTGGCTTCATATAACCTTGTTGCACCAGAATGTTATGCGCCACATCAAATAATTGCTCACGTTTTTCATTAGCCCCCGTCATATTGCTGCCTGCGCCCACACCACGGTATAAACCGACTGTAGTTTGCTCAACTTCTTTACCATTGACAGACAATACTTTCGTTTCATTGTTGTAGCTAATTTTGTCGCCCCCAATGCCCACAACACGCTTGATATAAGGGATACTCGGGTCTTCAGGATAACGAAACACCACAATATCGCCGCGTTTGGGGCTGCCAATTTCGATAACTTTATTATTCAACACGGGCAAGCGAATCCCGTAATTGTACTTATTGACCAAAATAAAATCGCCGGTCAACAAAGTCGGCATCATCGAATTAGAAGGAATCCGAAATGGTTCAACCAAAAATGAACGCAGCAATAACACAATCAAAATCACTGGAAATAAAGACTTTGAAATATCAATAATAAGCGGCACGCGTTCCGCATTGAGGCGGTCAGCCGCGCTGGCGTTTTCCGATAAGTTAGCAATCGCAATGCGTCGCATTGGGTAAAAATAAAGTATGTCATACAACCACATCAACGCAGTGAACGACAACAAGGCAACTAAAATTGTGGGCAAATCCCAATTGATCATTTATTCGTTTTTCCAACGTGTAAAACGGCTAAAAACGCATCTTGTGGAATCGAAACCGAACCCACTTGTTTCATACGTTTCTTACCTTCTTTTTGTTTTTCCAAGAGCTTACGCTTACGGCTAACGTCGCCGCCATAGCATTTCGCAATCACGTTCTTTCGTAAAGCTTTCACAGTTTGACGCGCAATAATATGCGCCCCAAGCGCGGCTTGAATTGCCACGTCAAACATTTGGCGAGGAATCACGTCTTTCATGCGTTCCACTAAATCGCGTCCCCGAATCATGCTTTGATCGCGGTGCACGATGGTTGATAAAGCATCGACACGCTCGCCATTGATTAACACGTCTAAACGCACCAAATCTGCGGCTTCAAAACGCAGGAAAGTGTAATCCAAGGAAGCATAACCACGGCTGACTGATTTCAAACGGTCGAAAAAGTCTAAGACCATCTCGCTCATTGGCAATTCGTAAACCAGCGACACTTGCGAGCCGACATACAGCATTTTTTTCTGCACGCCGCGTTTTTCAATGCACAAATTAATCACGTTGCCCAAATATTCAGGCGGCAATAACATCCGCGCTTCAATAATCGGTTCACGCATTTCTGAAATCACGTTAATCGGCGGCAATTTTGAAGGATTGTCTACCTTGAAAATTTCGCCTTTGGTGCTCAGAATTTCATAAACCACGGTGGGCGCGGTGGTGATTAAATCTAAATTGTATTCACGTTCCAAGCGTTCTTGCACAATTTCCATGTGCAACATGCCCAAGAACCCACAGCGGAAACCAAAACCCAGAGCTTGCGAAGTTTCGGGCTCGTAATATAAGGCGGCATCATTCAAGCGCAGTTTCGATAAAGCTTCGCGGAATGGCTC
>JBDLSS010000359.1:0-3380 GCA_039799345.1 Pseudomonadota bacterium | reverse complement strand
CAATGACGAGTGTTATGTACGATGTACCCAATCGAATAGCAGTCGATAGTCATTTCGGAAAGGCACGAGATTATGAAGTGGATTTAGCCCTAGCCCTAGTGCGTGTCATCAATTAAGTTTTAACTGCGTCCTAAATCCCTTAAGAGGGCTAAACCTTAAAACCAGCCCCTAAATCTCCTAAAGGGGACTTAAAACATTAAACATTACATAACTTATTTGTGTTTAGCCCCCTTTAGGGGGTTGGGGGCTTCTTTAAAGGTTTTTAAACGCGCTACTTTCTGTTAAAACCTAATTGATGACTCGCCCTAGCTCATCTTGAGCATACCTAGCTGATCGGGGTTTGTAACCCCGACTGGAACGTTTGAGAACATCAGAACAAGCTAAAACATTACGGTGCAGGTTACAAACCTGCACCAGCCAATGTAAGAAATCTTGCTTTTAATTCTTAACTTAATGGTTGTGAAGTGGTACTTGAGAACGAGAAATAAATATAATGATTATTTTTTCAATAACTCAATAATTTCTTTTAGATGAGTAACTTCTTGTTGTAAGAAAGAAACCTCTTTTTTAAGCTGCTCAATAATAAGTTGGTCTTTTTCTAATTGGTGTTCGAATTCTTTGTGTACACAGGTAATATCTTGATGGGTGCTTTCACCGTGATAATATCCATTAGTAATAGAAGCGTCACCTAAATTGATGACTATTTTTCCCTGAGAATTGAATAACTCTTGTAGTTCCACACCTAAAAGCTTAGCAATTTCTTCCAACCTAGATAAGGCAATATCTGCATCACCCCGTTCAATATTTCCGTACCCAATTACAGACATTTTTAACTTCTCAGCCATATCTTCTTGAGTCCAACCTTTGATATTACGAAGAAATTTAATTCTTTTGTTCAGAGTGGTGGGCATAAATTACTCATTAATAAAATGTTAAGTGCCACTTAATTGTAAGTTAATTGCCTCTTGCCGTAGCATAAAGACCGTCTGATATGCAAATCAGCAAAACACATTATTAACCATCCACAGTTTAATTGGTAGCGTTGGAGAATACATACATGAAAAAGTCACTTATTTTTATTTTGACACTTTGCTTTTCATTATTGGCAAGTATCAATACTTATGCGGATAACACTTCTCCTTTAAATCTCGATTTAAAGAAGGCTCACCGTAGTTCTGCCCTTTTTACAGGTAGTTCTTCTCATGATACTGCACAAACGAACTCACCAAAACCAAATTCGCCACAAGCATGTCAATGGAGGGGGGAGTGGTGTGATACCGATAGCGATTGCTGCCAGCTTGGGGGTGGAGGAAAGAATCGCTGTGTGCCTAGCAAGAAAGAAGAAGGTAAAAGAATTTGCGACTAACTGGCTAGCGTAGGGTGGATAAGGCATAAGCCGCCATCCACCTTTCAATCCAAAAAAACTACTCAATAATTATTTTCCCTACCCAATTTCTCAGGTGCATGACGCTACGCTTATGCACCCTACGAAACATCTTGACTTCTAATTAATTTCCCTCATTTCGCTGCGCTGCGTACGGGCTACTCGAATAACCGCTGCAAATTCCCTTAGAAATTCGTGCAACTTATTCACATATTGCTTGGCGACAAATCATTGCGTTACGCAAGTGTGGAGCGTTATATAAACAGACATCCCAGAGTTATTGCTCACATTAAAAACTAAAAGCGAATTCGTAAAATAACCTGAGTACAAAGCATCACCAAATGCACTATTCCAAACTCTCAAAGGTACAACGCACAAGATACCGCTTATTCTTACAAAGGCAGCAAAGAAGATTCCGCACGGGTTGCCTTTTTATTTGAATTATATCAAAAGTTTGCCTCACCTTTGGTTGAAGAAAAACTCCTTCCCAAAGCTCCCCGAAAATCTTCTCTAAAAAATAATCTTAAAAAAGCAAGAAATCTTGAGCATTAGACCTGCTAGGTTTTTAAACCTAGCAGGTCTTGAGCCAATCCTTTTTAGACTTGCGATAAAATCTCGAGATTCGTATCATATTGAAGTCACTATTAAAACTATAATGAAGCTTGAGAATCCAAAGGAAAGATGATGATTAGGTATCCGAATAATCTTGAATTACGACGTTTAGTGCATTTCTGCACAGCAGATGGCACGATTTGGCTGGGTGAAAACCGCATGATTTTGCTGCATGTGGCGGCACTTGCAACCTTGCGCAAAGAATTATTTAAGCTGCTTGGTTCAGAACATACGCGGCGGGTGTTGACGCGCATGGGCTATGTTTGTGGGACGCAGGATGCGGAATTAACCCGTAAAGCACGCGGACATGATCCTATCGCCGCGTTTATCATGGGCCCGCAATTACACATGTTAGAAGGCAGTGTGCAAGTCACGCCCGTAAAACTTGAAATGGATATTGCCGCAGGCAGTTTTTATGGGGAATTTATCTGGGAAAACTCGTGGGAAGTTCACGCTCATCTCGAAGAATTTGGCTTGCAATCCGATCCCGTGTGCTGGATGTTGCTGGGTTATGCTTCGGGTTATACCTCCAGTTTTATGGATAAATTTGTGTTATTTAAAGAAGTCAGTTGTGCGGCGAGCGGCGCAGAACATTGCCGCATCATTGGGAAACCTGTAGAAGAATGGTCTGATGCCGCCGAACATACGGTTTATTATGAAGCGGATGCGCTGGTTTCGCGCCTGTTAGAACTCGCCACCCAAGTCGATGTACTGCGTTCTTCACTGGAAGCTCCCTTACAAATCGAAAATATGATCGGCAATTCGCCCGCTTTTTTACGCGCCTATCAATTAGTGAGCAAAGCCGCAGAAACCAATGTCACGGTATTATTGACAGGCGAAACAGGCGTAGGGAAAGAATGCTTTGCCCGCGCACTGCATCGCACCAGCAGCCGTGCCTGCGAAGCTTTTATTGCGGTCAATTGTGCCGCCTTGCCCCATGATTTAATCGAATCTGAATTATTTGGCGCGGAAAAAGGCGCATTCACGGGCGCACATGCCACGCGGATTGGGAAATTTGAACGCGCCGACGGCGGCACTTTATTTTTAGATGAAATCGGCGAATTGCCGCTGATTGCGCAATCCAAACTGTTACGGGTGTTGCAAGAAGGCGAAGTGGAACGTTTAGGCGGCGATCAAACCCGAAAAGTGAATGTGCGTATTGTGGCGGCGACTAATGTTGATTTGCAAAAAGCGGTGAAAGAAGGCAGATTTCGCGCCGATCTGTTTTACCGTTTGCATGTTTACCCGATTGCCATTCCCCCGTTACGGGAGCGCGTGCCAGATATTCCGTTGATGGTTGAAGCGATGATTAAAAAGTTTGGAACGCTGCATAATAAGCGCATTGCAGGGATTACCGACCGGGCGATGCAGGCGTTGAAGCGTT
>JBDLSS010000358.1:0-11159 GCA_039799345.1 Pseudomonadota bacterium | reverse complement strand
CGATCACGATATAATAGCGATCCACTTCAAAGAACTTGCGTAATTGCTTACGCACATCGCTGCGTCCAAACCCGTCCGTTCCCAGCACATAATAGGCTTGGGGCACAAATTGACGAATCTGATCAGCAAAGGCTTTCATGTAATCCGTGGCAGCAATCACCACTTCGCTACGCCCTGCCAAACATTCAGCCACATAGCTGACACGGGGTTCTGCTTCAGGGTGCAATAAATTCCAACGATCCACGTCCAAACCTTCGCGACGCAGCAAGGTGAAACTTGGCGCACTCCAAATATCGGCTTTAATCCCGAAATCATCGGCTAACAAGCTGCTGGCAGCAATCACTTCACGCAGAATTGCACCGCTGCCTAATAATTGCACACGGATGCCTTCACCAACACTTTCTTTGAATAAATACATGCCCTTAAGAATTCCAGCTTCTACACCTTCAGGCATCGCAGGATGTGCATAGTTTTCATTCAATGAGGTGATGTAATAGAACACATTTTCTTGTTCTTTATACATGCGGCGTAAACCGTCCTGCACAATCACCGCCATTTCATACGCAAACGTCGGGTCATAAGACAAGCAGTTTGGAATGGTTGCGGATTGTAGATGACTGTGTCCGTCTTGATGTTGCAAGCCTTCGCCTGCCAAGGTGGTGCGCCCAGACGTGCCGCCGATTAAGAAACCGCGTGCACGCATATCACCCGCAGCCCAAGCTAAATCGCCAATGCGTTGGAAGCCGAACATGGAATAATAAATGTAGAACGGAATCATGTTCACGCCATGATTGCTATAGGCGGTTGCCGCTGCAATCCATGAAGAGAACGCGCCTGCTTCATTAATCCCTTCTTCGAGAATTTGCCCTTTGATGTCTTCGCGATAATACATCACTTGGTCAGCATCTTGAGGTTCGTATAATTGCCCGACGGAAGAGTAAATCCCTAATTGGCGGAACATGCCTTCCATCCCGAAAGTACGGGCTTCGTCAGGAATAATCGGCACAACGTTTTGCCCAATTTTCTTATCTTTCACCAGCACATTTAGCATTCGTACTAATGCCATGGTTGTAGACATTTCGCGGTCGCCAGAACCATGTAGCAAGCTGTCAAACGCACTGAGTTCGGGCACATCTAAAGGTACAGCATTTAAATTACGTTTTGGTAAATAACCGCCCAAAGCCTGCCGGCGTTCGTGCAGATATTTGGCTTCAGGGCTGTCTTCGGCGGGTTTGAAGAACGGCGCGTCAGCAATCACATCATCACCAATCGGAATATGGAAGCGATCACGGAAAGCTTTCAGTGCATCTTCACCCATTTTCTTTTGTTGATGGGTAATATTTTGCCCTTCGCCCGCGACTCCCATGCCATAACCTTTCACAGTTTTAGCAAGAATCACCGTGGGTTGTCCCTTATGTTTCACCGCTGCGGCATAGGCTGCGTAAACTTTGTGCGGGTCATGTCCACCGCGATTGAGCCGCCAAATATCGTCATCGCTGAGATTGGCAACCAAGGCTTTTAATTCGGGGTATTTGCCAAAGAAGTGTTCACGGGTATACGCGCCGCCTTTGGCTTTGAAGTTTTGGTATTCACCATCGACACATTCTTCCATGCGTTTCCGCAGCAAGCCTGTGGTGTCCATCGCTAATAAAGAATCCCAATAAGAACCCCAAATAACTTTAATAACATTCCAACCTGCGCCACGGAAATCGGCTTCTAATTCCTGAATAATTTTGCCGTTGCCGCGCACAGGGCCGTCAAGGCGTTGTAAATTGCAGTTGACTACAAATACTAAATTATCCAGTTTTTCGCGGGCTGCAAGCGCAATCGCGCCTAAAGATTCTGGCTCATCCATTTCGCCATCGCCCATGAACGCCCACACTTTGCGCGGTTCATTGTTGACAATGCCACGGTGATGCAAGTATTTCATGAAGCGGGCTTGATAAATTGCCATCAATGGCCCTAAACCCATAGACACCGTGGGGAACTGCCAAAAATCGGGAAGCAACCACGGGTGAGGATAGGAGGGTAAACCGCCGCCGTTGACTTCTTGACGGAATTTGTGCAATTGGTCTTCAGTAATTCGCCCTTCTAAGAAGGCGCGTGCGTAAATACCGGGGGCGGAATGTCCTTGGAAATAGATTAAATCGCCGCCGTGCTCGCTGTTGCGTCCGTGGAAGAAGTGATTAAAACCGACTTCATACAGGGTTGCAGAGGAGGCAAAGCTTGCAATATGTCCACCGAGTTCGGTGCTGATACGATTTGCCTGCACCACCATTGCCATCGCATTCCAGCGCACTAATGAACGGATATGCCATTCAAGTTCGGCATTGCCGGGACTGTGTTCTTCTTTGCTGGGGGGGATGGTATTGAGATAGGCGGTGTTGGCACTGTAGGGGAGATAAGCCCCTGAACGGCGTGCTTTTTCAATCAAACTTTCTAATAGAAAATGGGCACGGTCTACACCCTCATGCGCTAAAACGGCCTCCAGAGCCTCCAACCATTCTTGCGTTTCTTGGGGATCAATATCTTCATATTTATCAGTCATGACTACTCCTTGTGGGGGATGACGATTTATTTTTTGTTTCTTATGTAAGATGCCATGACACAAGCCACCTTTTGGGCAGTTTGCGCATGACAGTTTATGAGCAGCTCACACGGTTAAGTGAACTGCGTAATAAGTAACATTTATGTTGTTAATATGTCAAGCGAGGAAGTATTGAATAATTTAATAATGAAATTACTGGAATTAAATATTCTGATATGGAAGGGACTTAGGGCGTGTCATCAATTAAGTTTTAACTGCGCCCCACCCCCTAGCCCCTAAATCCCCTAAAGGAGACTTAGAATATTAAATAATTTGTTTGTGTTTAACCCCCTTTAGAGGGTTGGGGGCTTCTTTAAAGGTTTTTAAACGTGCTACTTTCTGTTAAAACCTAGTTGATGACAGGTCCTAGAGAATGATGAATAATATTTATCGGATTACTTGACTTAAGCGTAGATAAGTATGAGGGAGATGCCAAAATTTAAGAAAGCAGCCGTCGGTCGGATGAGCAGCTCACAAAAATAAAGTCCGAAAATATAGGCTTATGGATGAGTTCCTGTTAGCAACTCAACCCAGTTCATACCTCATTGAAAATTAAATCCAAAACGTGGTTTTTGTCATCACTTTAGACATACTTTTCATCAATAACCGTACGGGAAAAGGTAAGTTTGCTCCCCCAGCTTCCAATGCGACTGTAGCATGATGAGCCTCATCTTCACGCATTTGCTGCAAAATCGCCCGACTTTTTTCATCTTGTACTGGTAAAGATTGTAGATGTTCGTCTAAATGCCGAATCACTTGTTTTTCAGTTTCAGCCACAAAACCTAAACTCCATTTATCGCCCGCCACACCTGCCACCGCACCAATTGCAAACGAACCTGCATACCACAGTGGATTCAATAAACTCAGATGCTCACCGAGTTCATGCACTCGCTGTGAACACCACAATAAATGATCATTTTCTTCTTGTGCGGCTTGCTGCATTTGGGTTTGAACGTTGCTCTCGTGAGCGGTTAAACCTTGCCCCTGATATAAGGCTTGGGCACAAACTTCGCCTGTGTGATTAATCCGCATTAAACGCGCCGCTAATTTGCGCTCGGCAGTATTTAAATCAGTCTCCACCAAAGCTGTTGCAGGATTAGCACGCGCTGTCCCCACAGGTGTACCTAACAAGGTTCGCAAACCTTGGTCAAAATTCAGAATTAAATGATCCAAGGGAGATTCAGAAGAGGACATAAAGTATTCCTTAAAAGTTTTTCGGGGATACGCATTTGAACAATTTCATTCTGCTATTTTAATTCAAATAAGCTTCGGTGAATGCCTGTCGTTTGCTCGATTAATGTGACTGCCAAACCCTGTGCGAATAAATTTTTGGCAATTTCCAATTTACCCAGTTGCATCCCCGCCTCTTTGCCCAATTGCATCCCCTCCTCTTTGCCCAGTTGCATCCCTTTCTGAATACCCCGTTCCTCTGCTTTCCTAAAAGCCTCTTCTTGCGAATATTCATCTTTCATGCGGGCGCGGTCTTGGGGCGTTAAATCATCAGTTTTAATTAGGTTGAGCACTTTTAAAACCTCAGTTTTGTGATAACTCGTTTCATCAACTTGCTCATCTAAACTGTCTTGAATCAGTTTTAGCCATTCTTGATAAGGTTCGGGGGTGTTTGCAGTGACGTGTTTTGGGGACAGATATAGCACGCGGTGATGAATTTTATTCAGTTTTTCATGCGTGAGCAGATTTATCGGGTCAAAATTGATTTCTGCAATGGCGCAATCTTCGCGTGTGCCTGAAGTGGAAACGACAATGGTAAATACGGTTAAAGCGGGTTTGTAATTTTTGGAAGTATCGACTTGTTCCAAAATTGCAGCGCAGTGATAGTGCAGAAAACGTTCGTAATAATCTTCATAGCGGCGGTGTTGAATATCAACAATAACGCGGTTTTCAATATCTTCCGCATACAAATCAAAACGAGAATCGACATTACCAATCGGTGGGTCAAACTTTTTCTCAGTTTGAACTTTGTCTATTTTTAAGTCGATACCGAGAAAATCTTTTGCAAAAGCTTTGAACACTTCAACATCGCAAAAGGCTTTTTTGAAGATGACTTCATAGCGTAGGGAGGCGACTTTTTGCATAAAACTTCCTATATTTATACGGGAGTTAGATTAAAGTTTGAGAACTGTGAACTTGTTTGAAATCTACTCCGATTCTAAACCCCAGCGCGTTTGTAATTCATGTGTAATGTTGAGATGATCTAAAATTCTTGCCACCATAAAATCAACTAAATCTTCAATTTTTTTAGGATGTTGATAAAAAGCGGGATTCGCAGGCATAATCACAGCCCCCATTTTTGCCAAACGCAACATATTTTCTAAGTGAATGACGGAAAACGGGGTTTCACGCACCACGAGTACCAATTTACGCTGTTCTTTCAGCATGACATCGGCGGCGCGTTCAATTAAATTACGACTCGACCCACACGCCACCGCGCTTAACGTGCCCACGGTGCACGGACAAATTACCATCGCCTGCGGAGCCGCACTGCCGCTCGCAATCGGCGCAGTCCATTGTTCCCGCCCGAAAACTTCTAATTGCCCTTCTTCAGCGTGATAACGTTCACTGAGCAAGGTTTGAATATCTGCGGCGCGCGCGGGCAAACTTAAATCAGTTTCCATTTTAATCACAATTTGCGCAGGCGCAGACAGCACTAAATGCACATGGCAATTTGCCCGCAATAATTGCTCAAGCAAGCGCAAACCATACGCCGCGCCCGACGCGCCCGTCATTGCTACAGTAATTCGTGCTTGTTCCATTACAACGCCTCAAGCGCGTTCAACACGCGGCTGTGCAGATTTTCAAAATCGCCATTGCTCATGATTAAAATATAGCTGTCAGGCTCGGCAATGCGCACAATTTCTGCAATTAATGCCTCGGTATTATTAAATATTTTTCCCGACACAAGCTGCTCGGCAACGGCGGCAAGTGACCATTTCAGATTCGCAGACTCATAAAACAACACGTTATCAGCGGCGGTTAAAGAAGCGGCTAAAGTATCTTGATAAATGCCCATGCGCATACTGTTAGAACGTGGCTCTAACACCGCAATAATTTTAGATTTGCCGACGCGCTGTCTTAAACCTGCGAGCGTGGTTTGAATCGCCGTGGGGTGGTGGGCAAAATCATCATAAACCGAAATATTGTTGACCACGCCACGCAATTCTAAACGCCGTTTCACATTTTTGAATGCTGCCAACGCGGCACAAGATTGCGCCACAGGCACACCCGCATGTCGCGCACAGGCAATTGCGCCCAAGGCATTGTTTACATTATGTTCACCGACTAAATTCCAATGCACTTCGCCTTGTACTTTGTCGCCAAAACGCACCACAAACGCACTGCCATCGGCTTTTAATAATTCGGCATTCCACGCATTGGCGGTGGCAATGGTTTCGGTGGGAGTCCAACAGCCCGCGCTTAACACTTGTTGAATACTGGCTTGTTCGGAATGCACGATTAAGCCTTGACTGGGCACGGTGCGCACTAAATGCTGAAATTGTTTTTGAATCGCGGCTAAATCAGGAAAAATGTCGGCGTGGTCAAATTCTAAGTTATTAATTAATAAAGTTTGTGGGCGATAATGCACAAATTTAGAACGCTTGTCGAAAAAGGCAGTGTCGTATTCATCCGCTTCAATCACAAAAAATGCGCTGTCATTGACCCGCGCCGACACCCCAAAATTTTCAGGCACACCCCCGATTAAAAAGCCGGGATTTAAACCTGCATATTCCAAAATCCATGCGGTCATGCTGGTGGTGGTGGTTTTGCCGTGCGTGCCTGAAATTGCCAACACCCAGCGCGTGTGCAGCACGTTTTCTGCCAACCATTGCGGCGCGGAAATGTAGGGAATGCGGCGGTTTAAAATATGTTCAATCGCAGGATTGCTGCGTGATAAGGCGTTGCCAACGATGACGCAATCGGTGTCAGGCGCGATGTGTTCTGCGCGATAGCCTTGCAGGCAGGTGATGCCTTGCTCGGCTAATTGCGTGCTCATTGGCGGGTAGGCATTCGCATCTGAGCCTGTGACCGTGTGCCCTAATTGTTTTGCAATCACGGCAATGCCTGCCATGAATGTGCCGCAAACGCCTAAAATATGCAGGTGCATATATTTATCCTTGTGGAAAAACTTGTTGCAGTGCCATGCCTGAAAACAGTGAAAGTAAAAAGGCAATCATTAAACCAATGAGCCGACTTCCGCCCACGGCGTGACGCATAATGTGGGCGGTGATAATAATCAGCCATAGAAACAGCCCGAGTAACAGTACGTCAGCAAAGCCTTCCAAATTTTCCACGGTGTGATTTTGATAGCTGAAATAATTGGCGGGTAACATCAACACGCTGAGAATATTATTTGCGCCAAACAGCGCGGTTAAAGTTTGCACAATGCGCTGTTGATATTCCATAACGGTAAGCAAACTGCCCACCAGTATAATTTGCAGCGACATGTCTAAAACACCATAGAGCCATGATTGTTCTGCGGTGAACACAATTAAGGCAGACACTACACTGATAAACATGTAGAGCAGGCTATTGATAAGAAGCAGTGAATACGAATACGGCAATTGATGCGGTTTGAGCTGTAAACGACACAATTTAAAAAATAAACCGATGGCGTGCATGGTAGGTGCGACACAATCCTTGTTAGACGAAATCGAGAAAAGCGTCGGCAAGATTTCAGAGCAGTGCTGCCATTTGCCAAGCTATAGGAGATTTTGATCATAACATAGTGTCTTGCTGACTGGGAATTTAGAGCAACAATGATGAATGTCATCTAATTTTGTCAATGCTGATTCTGACAAAGCAAATACAACTCATCTCGAATCATCTCGAAGGAGTCGCCTCCTCATTGTGCTGTAGTCTCCAGCCGCCCACAGTAAACTCAGTATTGTTCGCTTTGTTACAAATCTAGTCCGTTTTAAAT
This sequence comes from Pseudomonadota bacterium, assembly GCA_039799345.1. Classification (GTDB taxonomy): domain Bacteria; phylum Pseudomonadota; class Gammaproteobacteria; order Beggiatoales; family Beggiatoaceae; genus JAQTYU01. The sequence continues at coordinate 3,636 of JBDLSS010000358.1, read as the reverse complement.
TCTATAAAATCAATAAATTAATCGATGGCATAAGCGTTGCTTGTCAAAAAGAAAAGTTATTTTCTATACACACGACCGCATTATACAGCACGCTACAGAGGGCATGATGGCTGAAATCATAAGACGTAACAAAGCCTTATCCGTGAGTCCGATTAAGACCAGCCAACCCATTGGCGCATCCTTGGCATTTTTAGGCATTAATAAAGCCATTCCGATGATGCACGGTTCACAAGGCTGTACCGCATTTGGTAAAGTATTTTTCGTGCGCCACTTCCGCGAACCGATTCCCTTACAAACCACCGCGATGGATCAAGTCGCCAGCATCATGGGCGCGGATGAGAATATTGTTGAAGGTTTAAAAGCGATTGCTGAAAAGTCAAAACCCGCTTTGATTGGTTTAGTCACCACGGGCTTATCTGAAATGCAAGGCACGGATATTAAAGGTGCTGTGCGCAAATTTCGCCAAACTTATCCAGAATATGCCGCAGTCGCGGTGATTCCTGTGAACACTCCCGATTTTGTGGGTTGTTTGGAAACGGGATTTTCCCATGCGATTGAAGCTTTATTATCCGAACTTGTGCCCAGTGCGAAAACCGAAGGTGTGCAAGTCGGCAAGCGTCAACATCAAGTCACGATTTTAGCAGGCGCGATGCTCACCCCTAGCGATGTTGAATTGTTGAAAGAAACCGTCGAAAGCTTTGGGCTGCGTCCTATCGTGTTACCTGATATTGGCGATTCTTTAGACGGGCACGCGCCTGAAGAAAATTACACCAGCACGCCTTTAACCACGGGCGGCACTTCAGTTTCTGAAATCAGCAGTTTGGGCATGTCGGTTGCAACTTTGGTGATTGGACATTCCTTGCGCAAAGCGGGCGCATGGTTGCAAACACAGACTGAAGTCCCCAGTTATTATTTTGATAATTTGATGGGTTTGGCGGCGTTTGATGAATTTTTATTCACCCTGCAACAAATCAGCGGTGTTGCCGTGCCTGCAAAATTCGAGCGGCAACGCACTCAATTGCAAGATGCGATGTTAGACACACATTTCATGCTCGGACAAATGCGGGTGGCGATTGCGGCTGATCCTGATGAACTCTATTGTTTCAGCCAGTTAATTGAAGGTATGGGCGGAGAATTAGTCGCCGCAGTTGTGCCTGCGGGGGCTGCGGTGTTGGAAAAAGTCGCGATTGCGCAGGTTAAAATCGGTGATTTGGAAGATTTAGAAATCATGGCGCGTGAAAAGAAGGCGCAATTATTAATCGGTAATTCTCACACGGTGGATTCTGCGGAGCGTTTGGGCGTTCCCGTATTGCGTGCCAGCTTTCCACAATATGATTATGTGGGCGGCTATCAACGCTTATGGATTGGCTATAAAGGCACGCGTCAAACCTTGTTTGACTTGGCAAATCTCATGCTGAGCCATCATGCTCAACATGAAATTCATCCTTATCATTCGATCTATAGCCAAAAATTCGATACGGAGGAAACGACCCATGAACCTGAGAAGACGCTTGCGAGTAGCCGCGTTTGATGTGGAGGATAAATTTGTGGAAGCCGCGTTAAAAATCGCGTTTGCGAGCAGTGATATGCAACATGTGAATCAGCATTTCGGTTCTGCGGAATCGTTTGTTATTTATGCTGTGGATTTGGAACAAGCTATTTTATTGGAAGTTGCCCAGTTTGATAAATACGAACAGGACGGCAATGAAGATAAATTACAGGCAAAAATTGATTTGCTAGAAGGCTGTACGGCAGTGTATTGCCAAGCGGTGGGCGCGTCTGCGATTCGTCAATTACAGATGAAAAGCATCCAGCCTGTGAAAGTCAGTGAAGGCGCGGACATTAAAGAATTGGTTGCCGCCTTCCAAGATGAATTACGCGCAGGACCTTCTGCATGGCTTGCCAAAGCAATTGAACGTCAAAAATTGCCCGAGCGTGGGCGTTTTGATGATATGGCAGCTGAAGAGTGGAATGAGTAGAGATTAAAATTTAAGGTAGTACTGAAAGAAGCTGTGATTTATTGTAATGGTTAATAAAATAAATGATGGCTTCGATGTGATTTTCTAATTTCTTTAGAGAAAGATAAAATTTTTCTCACTAAACGAGTCACTCGCTATCTTAACGTAACCTAAGTTCGAGATAAGAAAACTTAAATAAGCTAAAAATCACGCTCTAAATGTTATCTGAATCAGAATTAATAGGATTAGGGTTTAATCCTGCTTAATTCGAGTAATCCTGTCAATCCTGATTCAGACAATCCTTAGTTTTTTAGCACTATCCTTCTTTTGATACAACATATTGATTTAACCCTTGTTTTGCCAAAGTATGCGAGGTTTTTAAAATCTTCTGCAAACGTTGCCGATTATCAACTTCATGACTGCGATCTTGTTCGGGATGCCACAAATGCAGCACAGGCACGGCAAAACGTCCTTGTTTACGATGCACCCCGCTACGAATTAAACGTACCACTAAATCCGCGTCTTCATGTCCCCAGCCTTGGAAACGTTCATCAAAGCCATTGATTTTAATCAAATCAGTGCGCCACGCTGCCAAATTACAAGTTTTTGCCCCTTGCCAACGTTTCGGCTGACGTTTCCGCAAAAAAGAATCAGGTAAACGCCACAACGGCAATAAACGATTAATTCCACCCTGAAAATAATGTCGCACCCATTGTTGCGCCTTCCAATGCCATAATTCGGCTTGGGTGCTGATAATTTCTAAAGTCAAATGCTCGCCGAGCAAAATCCGATTGCCCGCTACAAACCAATTTTTTTCCGCCAAGTGCACATGTCGCTGAATAAAATCAGGAAACGGCACACAATCGCCATCCATAAAAATGACATATTCGCCCGTCGCCACCGCTAAAGCACGATTTCTCGCCATCGCAGCGCGAAAACCTTCATCAGTTTGCCAAAGATGTTGCACAGGAAAATTGAGTTGGGGACTGAGTTGCTTGATTAACTCACGGGTTTCCGAAGTCGAACCGTCGTCGGCGATAATCACTTCAAAACTAACATTCTGTAATTGTTGAACCTGTAACGCCTGCAACACCAAAGCCAGCGTACTGGGGCGATTATAAGTGGTGAGAATGATGCTCAGATTTTTTGGTCGCATGTTCTTGTAAATACATTAGTTTTAAATAGCGGTAATACGTGCCTTCTGCATTTGAGACTGCCAACATGAAGCCTTCACGCCCATCCAAAAAGCCCGCACGTAAAATATAAGTGCGGAAAAACGTCCACAGTCCATGAAAAATCGCTTGGCGTAAACTGCCGTGTTTGCCGCGTTGGAAACGCATTTGCGCGCTGGCAGTGGAATACGCATCGACTTTGGCGAGCACTTCTTCCAAAGACGAAAATGAATAATGCAATAAGGGGGTGTTTAATTTGCCTTGCGTGCCAGTTAAAAGCTGCAATTGTTCATGTACCAAGTCATCGCTAAAACGAGCAGCATCGCGTCGAAATAAGCGTAGCACGTAATCGGGCGACCAGCCACTGTGTTCAATCCAACGTCCGCAGTAACAGGATTGGCGGGGGATTTGGAAAGCAGTGTGTTGCTGGGTTAGAGCATTTAAAATTTGTTGTTTTAACGCAGGTGTGACTTCTTCGTCAGCATCAAGGGATAAAATCCAGTCGC
>JBDLSS010000357.1:0-4576 GCA_039799345.1 Pseudomonadota bacterium | reverse complement strand
TGCGGAATACGGCGACAATCTCACCGCTGCTTTGAAAGAGGTTCAAGCCAAATTCTTGCTGATTTCTTTCACCAGCGACTGGCGATTTTCATCAGCACGCTCGCGGGAAATCGTCAAAGCTTTGCTTGATAATCGCAAAATTGTAAGTTTCACCGAAATTGAAGCCAATGAAGGACATGACGCATTTTTAATGCCGATTGAGCGTTATATGCAAGTCTTTGAAGCCTATATGAAACGGGTTGCCGCAGGAGTCCAGCCATGAGCTTACGCAGTGATTTAGCCCTGATCAGCGAATGGATCAAACCCAATGCCCATGTCTTGGATTTGGGTTGTGGCGATGGTACTTTATTGGCACATTTACGCGATACTCGCCAAGTTACGGGCTATGGTTTAGAAATCGATCCTGACAATATTACCCGCTGCATTGAAGCGGATATTAACGTGATTCAAAGCGATTTAAATCAAGGTTTAGCCGAGTTTGCAAACCACAGTTTTGATTATGTGATCATGACCCAAACTTTGCAGGCGGTGGAGCGTCCCGATAGATTATTAACCGAAATGTTACGTGTGGGCGAGGAAGGGATTGTAACTTTTCCCAATTTTGGCTATTGGAAATCGCGCTTGCAATTGTTTACCAAGGGAAAAATGCCCGTTTCGGACGCGTTGCCCAATACCTGGTATGACACCGACAACACCCATTTATGCACAGTGCGAGATTTTGAAGATTTATGCGCCTTGCATGACATTGAAATTTTGCGCTGGGCGGCGGTGGATTTACAACATCGCACCAGCCGCTGGATGAATTTAATGCCGAATTTACTTGGAGAAGTGGCGTTATACCACTTTCACCGCAAATAAGTTTGTGTGCTTTGTCTCCTTGGCAAAGCACACCCCGCCGAGTTCCCTTTCCCCATGCAAAAAAATCTGATTCGCCGCGCCTTATTCACCGTCGGTTTTGTGTTTTTATTGCTGCTGCTGTGGCACAGTACGGATCAATTGCTAAAATTGTTGCAACATTTGCACTGGGGCTATTTTGCATTATCAGTGCTGGTGGGAATTTTGGTGAATTTTATCGCCAGCCTATTTTTTAAACAGTTGCTTGGAAAATATACGATTCACGTTTCGCAATTCATGATTTGTAAGCTATTTTTCTTTGGGCAAATTACCAAATATATTCCGGGTAAAGTTTGGGCACTGTGGTATCAAAGCACTTTGTTGCAAACCTTGGGGGCAACCAGCGCGTTAATTTTTGCGAATTTCGATTTAATGGGGATTCTACTGATTAATGTTAGCGTGATTACTTTAAGTTTATTATTGCTGAAATACAGCTTAAGCCTTGCAATTCTGATATTTATCGCAGGCTTAGGCGCGAGCTGGGTAGTCGCAGCCTATTGTCCAATTTATATCGTTTTTAAGAAAATTATCAGCTATTTCAAAAAAATACAGCACAAAGTATGTGACTGTCATCCTAAATTGGCACTGAGCAATGTGGCTCTATTTTATTTGTTATTGGCGCTGGGTAATTTTACTGCGCAATTATTAATGCTCTATGCGGTGTTCGATTGCAGCACGGAAGAAGCGACGCAATATATTATTTATTTAGGTTTAGGCTGGATTGTGGGCGTGTTGGCAATCATCTCGCCGGGTGGGATTGGAATTAAAGAATTTTTCTTTGTATTTTTTGCCCATCTGTCTAACCAAAGTATTTCTTTAGAAATGCTCACTTCAATTGCAGTGGTTTCACGTTTTTGGCAAATTCTGCAAGAATTGCTTGGGGTATCGCTGGTGATTTTATACGAGAAACTTTTTAAAAATTAATCTGAATTAAGCAAGTTTAATCCAATACAGTCATCACTATTACACATTACTAAACATCAACGCCGTCAATAGAAAATCCAAGCCCAAAATTGCCAACGAAGAATTTACCACGGTGCGTGTTGTCGCACGACTGACCCCTTCCGAAGTTGGCACGCAATCATAGCCTTCAAACAGTGCAATCCACGTTACCACAATTCCAAACACCATACTTTTTAACAGTCCGTTGGCAATATCTTGCACAAAATCAGTTTTATCCTGCATTTGTGACCAAAACGCGCCTACATCAACCCCCAACAAATTCACCACCACCAAATGCCCACCTAAAACCCCAACGGCACTAAAAATCGCAGCCAGCAAAGGCATTGCAATAATCCCTGCAATCAAGCGCGGTGCAATCACCCGTTTTAAAGGGTCAACTGCCATCATTTCCATGCCTGATAATTGTTCCGTAGCTTTCATCAAACCGACTTCAGCGGTCAAGGCAGAACCCGCACGCCCCGCAAATAACAACGCGGTAAACACAGGCCCTAATTCCCGAACTAAAGACAGCGAAACCACCACTCCGAGCATTTCAGTCGCGCCAAAATTCACCAAGGTGTTATAGCCCTGCAAACCCAGCACCATGCCCACAAACAAGCCCGACACCAGAATAATCGTGAGCGACAACACCCCGACAGAATACAATTGTGCAATCACCAAGCGAGGACGCAACAGCAACAACGGCAAACCTGTTAGCACTCGAAATAAAAATAAATGTCCGCGCCCCAGACGTTCAAACGTCGCGAGGGTCGTTTGTCCAAGACCTTGTAAATAATTCAGCATGATGATTTTAAACTGCGGTGAGGAAGGGGAAATAGAACGTTATAAATCAAAATGTCCCCCCTTTGAAAAAGGGGGGTAGGGGGATTTAGGATTTACAATTTCGCTGCATATAGGCTTAAAAATGTAATTCTATGGTTCTGAAAGATTTTAAATTCCCCCAGCCCCCTTTTTCAAAGGGGGTGAGTGCGATTAATTAGAAATGAATCGGACGACCATCAACCGCTAAAGCGGCTTCGTGCATGGCTTCTGCTAAGGTGGGGTGACCGTGAATCGTGCGTGCAATGTCTTCACTGCTGGCATCAAATTCCATCGCCAACACCGCTTCAGCGAGCAATTCGGAGGCAGAAATCCCGAAAATATGAATCCCTAACACGCGATCCGTTTTAGCATCGGCAATCATGCGAATCATGCCGCTGGTGTTGCCGTGTGCTTTGGCGCGACCGCTGGCAGCAAACGGGAATTGACCGACTTTGTATTCCACGCCTTCTGCTTTCAATTGTTCTTCGGTTTTGCCAACCCATGCCACTTCGGGGAAAGTATAAATTACCCAAGGCATGATGTCGTAATGCATTTCAGTTTTTTGACCCGCCAAACGTTCCGCCACCATCACGCCTTCTTCAGAGGCTTTGTGTGCCAACATTGGGCCACCGATTACGTCACCGATTGCATAAACATTAGGCACGGCGGTGCGACGTTCTGCATCGACTTCGATAAAGCCGCGTTCATTAATCTTGATGCCAATCGCTTCGGCGTTCAAACCTTCGGTATAAGGCTTGCGACCGACGGCAACGATTAATTTATCCACGACAATTTCTTGTTCGCCTTTCTTCGCGTCGTTGTATTTCACAACCACTTCGCCATTGACTACGGCGGCGGAGGTGACGCTTGCGCCCGTATGAATATCTAAACCTTGCTTGGTTAATTCTTTCAACGCAGCAGCGGCAATCTTGCGATCCGCCACGGCTAAGAAATCAGGTAAAGCTTCTAATACGGTGACTTCGCTACCGACACGACCCCACACGCTGCCCAATTCCAAACCGATTGCGCCTGCACCGATAACGCCTAAACGTTTTGGCACACTGTCAAATTTCAAAGCACCCGTAGAATCAACGATGTATTGATTGTCAATCGCTGCCACAGGAATACGCACAGGCACTGAACCCGTGGCGATAATAATCGTGTCCGCAGTCACGGTTTGCGTGGTGCCGTCGGGCGCAGTCACTTCGAGTTGATGCGTGGTCAGGAAGCTTGCAGCCCCTTCGATGCGGGTGATTTTGTGCTTTTTGAATAAACCTGCAATCCCTTGAGTTAAGGAACTGACGATTTCATCTTTGCGCTTCAACATCGCAGCGACATCCATGCTCACTTCTTTACATTGAATGCCATGCTCGGCGGCATGGTGCTGCATATCATAGAAATGGTGAGAAGAATCAAGTAAAGCTTTAGAAGGAATACAGCCCACGTTTAAGCAAGTTCCGCCTAAGACGTTTTTACCTTCAGGACTGATCCACTTTTCAATACAGGCGGTTTTGAAACCTAATTGCGCGGCGCGAATCGCGGTGACATAGCCGCCAGGACCTGCCCCGATGACAACAACATTATAATCAGCCATCTTAAAATTTCCTTATCCGTGTTCACTGCTCAGGGTGAATATGATCTATCGAGTTTTTAGCTTCATCAAAAGACCTGTCAAATTATCGGTAGTGCTAAATAGATAATGATGTTTTTCACCCTCTTTGAAAAAGGGGGCAGGGGGGATTTAAAAATCTCCACAGTTGCAAAAATCTTAAATCCCCCTCAATCCCCCTTTTTCAAAGGGGGAGGCTAAATCTGCATTTAGCCTTATTTGTTTAGCACTACCAAATACCTGAACACCACCACACCTGCTTTCTTATGATAAGGGACAGTAATTCCTTACACAATAGCCTATTCTATT
>JBDLSS010000356.1:0-3021 GCA_039799345.1 Pseudomonadota bacterium | reverse complement strand
TGGGAAAACTATTTCTTGTGTAATCTGGAAATGACGCTTGAGAATTTTAATTTCCTCATAAACACGTTGGATTTCTATATTCACGTCATTGCTCGTAATCTCTGCCGCAGTCACTACATTGCATAACAACACGAGCGTTACAAAAAATCGCAGATAACGCATAATTTTCTCCTCTCTGGCGACAAAACTGCAAATGCAGATTAATAATACGGTGTCTGTTAGGGCGTGTCATCAATTAAGTTTTAACTGCGCCCCACCCCCTAAAGAGGGCTAAATCTAAAAACCAGCCCCTAAATCCCCTAAAGGGGACTTAAAATATTAAACATTAATAGGCGTTACGTAGTTGAAACGCTATTCCCTTTATTTACAGTCAGTTAGTATTGTGCACCATACAATCATGTTTCTAGTAAAATCAAATAGTTATAGATTACACTGCGTAACGCCTAATTAAACAAATTGTTTGTGTTTAGCCCCCTTTAGAGGGTTGGGGGCTTCTTTAAAAGTTTTTAAACGCGCTACTTTCTGTTAAGACTTAATTGATGATAGACCCTAGCCATAATGCAAACCTTGTTGTCATTTAAGCGGTAACAAGGGCGATTGCTGCAAGTTTACTGCCAAAAAAAAGCTTTTTAAATTATTTAAATACTATTATTTATATATAACCAATTGAAATAAAAATAAAAATAAAAATAAAAATAATTACGCATAAAAATATATTGTTTTAATATCAACCATCTTTACCCAATCGTATAATACTTAACTTCTTCTCAGCCGACGAACTCCAACATGTTGCACTTATATCGCAGTAACCGCCTAGAAAGCTTAGTTGACATGCTTGCCCATGTCAGCGCACAAGCCTTGCCCACACCATTCCACAGCGAATGCATTGTAGTACAAAGTAAAGGCATGGAACGCTGGCTGAGCTTAGAGCTGGCACAACGTTTGGGCATTTGGAGCAATGCTAAATTTCCCTTTCCAAAAACCATCATCTGGCAAATTTTACGCAGCGTGCTCGGTCAAGACAGCGATGTAAATTATTTCGACAAAGAAACCCCACATTATTTTGATTCCGAAATCTTGCAATGGGGGGTGATGCAAGTTTTACCAAGTTTATTAGATGATCCAGATTTCAGTGAAATTAAAGAATATTTGAAAGAAGATAATCAACAGCTTAAATTATTTCAACTCTCGCAACGGGTTGCAGATTTACTGGATCAATATGTGATTTATCGCCACGATTGGATTGCGGCATGGGAACAGCATAAAGTTTTACAAAATTTACTCAGCAGCGGCAAAAGTGCAGCGTGGCAGAGCAAACTGTGGCAAGCCCTTGTTGAGAAATATGGGAATGAGCATTACGCCACTTTATACGAAAAGTTCAAAACTGAAGTCACCCAAAGTGATTTTAAAAGCTCCTATAAACGCTTGTGTATTTTCGGGATTCACGCCTTACCCCCGTTTTATATCGATATTTTTGAAAAATTATCCCATGTCTCAGAAGTGCACTTATTTGTGCTTGACCCTTGCCAAGAATATTGGGGAGATATTCTTTCCCCAATGGAAATCGCGCACCGCATTGCACGCCGCCACAAAAAACCAGACACGCCCGAAGGTTTATATTTTGAAACAGGCAATCGTTTATTAGCCTCTTGGGGACAAGTAGGGCGCGATTTTGTCGACATGTTGTTGGCTTATCATACTGATAGCTACGATGAAATCATCGACTTATCGCCCCAAAATTTGCTCGAACACCTTCAAGCGGATATTTTATATTTACGTGAATATCAAAGTGATGCCGCACAACGAGTGAAATTATCCCCCACAGACAATTCTATTCAAATTCATGTTTGCCACAGCCCCATGCGTGAAGTGGACGTGTTACATGATCAACTGCTCGCCCTGTTTGAAGCGGATTCCAGTTTATCGCCCAAAGATATTCTCGTGATGATGCCCGATGTCGAAAATTACGCGCCGTTTATTCAAGCGGTGTTCGACACGCAAACCGACAGCCGCAAACGTATTCCGTTTAGCATTGCCGACCGCAATTTGCGCAGTGCCAGTGCCTTGATTGACGCATTTATCGCACTGCTCGAATTGCAACACAGCCGTTTCAACGTCAATGAAGTCTTGAATTTATTAGAGCGCGAAGTGGTGTACAGCCGTTTTAATTTCGTGCCCAGTGATTTATCGTTAATTCGGCGTTGGTTGAAAGAGACCCATGTGCGCTGGGGTATTGATGCAGAACATCGCAAATATTTGAATTTACCTAATTTTGAAGAAAATACTTGGCATGCGGGTTTGCAAGGTTTATTGCTGGGTTATGCCTTGCCAAAACAGGGCTTGACTTTGTATCAAGATATTTTTCCTTTTGACGAAGTGGAAGGCAGCAACAGCTTGGTTTTAGGACGTTTTATCAGCTTTGTAGAAGAATTATTTCAAGCGGTGAAAGCCTTTCAAACGCCGCGTACTTTGCCCGAATGGAAAAATTTCACACAAGATTTATTAGATAATTTCTTTTTAACTCAGGAGGATACTGTATCCCAAGCACAAGCCATTCGTCAGGAACTGGATAATCTAGTCAAAAATAGCCATGCCGCTGATTTTACCGAAGCTGTGAGCAGCAGCATTGTCGTGCAATATTTGCAGCAACGGCTGACAGGTGAACCTTTGTCTACGCATTTTTTAACAGGCAGCGTGACTTTTTGTGCAATGTTGCCGATGCGTAGTATTCCTTTTAAAGTCATTTGTTTACTGGGCATGAATGACCAAGATTATCCCCGTCCGCAAAAACATGCAGGCTTCGATTTAATCGCAGACCACCCTAAACCTGGTGACCGTTCACGACGTAATAGTGACTGTTATTTGTTTTTAGAAGCATTATTATCGGCACGACAACATTTTTACATGAGTTATGTGGGGCACAGCATTCGCGAAGAGGCAAATTTCCCACCCTCGGTGCTGGTCAATGAATTGCAGGATTATATTCGTAAAGGTTTTCAATTTACTGATATTTCTGAAGAT